>JABDCF010000159.1 GCA_013288235.1 Bacteroidota bacterium
AAACCTTTCCTAAAAATATCGCTATACTCCTGATGCTTATTAAAATCACTATTACACCTACAGCAACCATAATGGCCTTCGCTGAGATACGGTTTGAAATTTTAGCCGCTATCGGCGATGCTATGGCACTACCAATTACCAAACCTGAAACTGCTTCCCAATGGTGTGTGTTGAGCATTGCAAAAAAAGTAATCGAGCTCATCAGCGCTATAAAAAACCTTGAAAGCTTTACCGTGCCCAATGAAAATCGTGGGTGCCTGCCGCCTGCTATTAACGTTGATAACACGATGGAACCCCAGCCGCCACCGCCAACAGCATCGATAAAACCACCGCCTAAACCTAACAACGGGATCTTTTTTATTTTTTCGGACGATTTTTTTACCCCGGTTTTAAATGCTTTTGAAAGAATGACAATACCTAATATTAAAGTGTATACGGATACAAATGGCTTGGTGTACTGGCTGTAATGTTCCAACGATGAAAGTAAATAAGCGCCGCTTACTGCGCCTACAATACCGGGTATTAGCAGCATTTTGAACAGTTTCCAGTTGATATTGCCCATGCGGTAATGCATCCAGCCTGCAATACCATTGCTCATGATCTCGGACAAATGCACGCCCATACTTGCCGAGGCGGGCGGGATACCCATTGCCAAAGAAAAGGATGTGGACGTCACACCGTATGACATACCGATTGCGCCATCGATCAAAGCGAAAAGAAACCCGGCTCCAAGAAAATAATAAAATAAGGGGTTTATGTTTTGCACATAGGTTTTAAAATCAGGCTCCCTAAGCCATAATGCGGTGCCCGCAATTATGATGGATAATACGATCGATCCCCAGATAAGCCAGATCAAACTTTTTTTGGCAACCGCTTTCGGCTCAACTAATACCGAGGTTACCGCGTTAAGTTTTTTTACTTTATAAGCGAAATCCCCACTCAGCGAGTTTCTTAACGCACTCATTTGTTGCAGAGTATTGTCCAGCTCATCGGGCAAACCATCATTTAAAACTTCTTTAAGGCGTTTTGCTATGGTAGGGGACTTGCCGTTAGTAGAGATGGCGATCTTGAGGTCGCCCTTTTGTACGATAGAGCCGAGGTAAAAATCACATAGTTCTGGTTTATCGGCTACGTTGATAAGCAGTTTGCGGTCATGTGCCGATTGCCGGATGAAATTGTTCAGCTCACTATCATTTGTGGCTGCTATTACCAGGTCGGCATTGTTAAGGTCGCTGTCGCTAAATGTTTTTTGTACAATTTGCAAGCCTTTATATTCGGCTGCCAGTACGTGTATGTCCTCAAGAATAGATAAAGCAATAACAGTCACCCGCGCCTCCGGGCTGTTGTGCAAAACGGCAGCCAGCTTTTCCAGGCCGACATTGCCAGCACCAACAAGCACCGTATGCAAGTCATTCAGCTTTAAAAAAATCGGGAACAAAGGATTGCCCCCAACCTTTTCAGCTTGAATAGTACTTATATCCTTATCCTTCGGCAACAATGTCATAAAATTCTTTGATCGGTTGAAAGTCCGGATGTAAAGATACCACTTCGCCAAAAACTATTAGGGCAGGAGAGGTGATCTTCTTTTCTTCAACAACTTCAACAATAGTATCTACAATACCAATGGCTACTTTTTCGTCTTTGGTCGATCCGCTTTGGATAACAGCTACAGGCAATTTATTTTTGCCTTCTTTTTTAAAGATTTCGGTGATCTCCGCCAGTTTGTGGATACCCATTAATACAACCACAGTAGCGTTTGTACGTGCCGCTTCATACACATCGTTTGAAACTTTACCGCTGGCCGTAGTACCCGTTACCACCCAAAAACTTTCGCTTAAACCCCTGTGGGTTACAGGTATTTGCTGCAAGCCCGGCACGCCAATTGAACTTGATATACCTGGTATAACCTGTGCAGGAATACTGTATGATGCGGCGTAATCCAACTCCTCAAAGCCGCGGCCAAAAACAAAAGGATCGCCGCCTTTCAATCGTACGACATGGCCGTAATTGATAGCATAATCAATCATTAGCTTATTAACTGCATCCTGCGAGTAAGAGTGGTCACCGGAGCGCTTGCCGACATATACCTTTATAGCATGTTCAGGAGCAAACTCAAGTAATTCTTCGTTTATCAGGGCATCGTATAAAACAACATCGGCTGTTTTTAGGGCTTTTACGCCTTTTAGCGTGATCAGGTCGGCATCACCCGGCCCTGCGCCAACTAAGGTTATGCGTGGTTCTTTAATAGTTTTTTCTGTGGATGTTATAATCATGATTGTACCAATTCCTCTCTTTTTGTTCTAACAGTATTAAGGAATGCTTCTGCTTCTTTTATATAAGATGCTGCAAAAACTTCCGATGGCTCATTTTGATTAATTTGTAATACCAGGTCGTTAAAAGTGCCGTTTATTTTTATTTCGCCGGTAGTTATATAGTTGTTATCAAACTCACGGATAATGCCGGTTTGGGTACTTGAATTTATGTTTTTATCAAGTAATAATGCTTTTGCCGAACTTACAAATGTATTGTAAGCGTGGTAAATAGCATCCGCCCAGCGGCATTCGGTAAAAGCTTCGTTTGCCCATCCAAATTTTTCATCCGATTCATATAGCAGCGTAGCTACCAAATCGATTACCACGCCGGCGCACTCGCCAACGCCTATCGCTGTTGCAAAAGTTTCCTGGTGGCCCCAGTCAACAAACTCGTCATCGGTTAAAGTGGTTAAGTCAGCAAGTGGCTTTAGCAATTGATAAAAATAATCTTTGCCCTGCCTGTCGTAATAGGCATGAAAAGTTTCCTCGCTTATCGAATTATCTCTATAATTATCAAGCACCGCCCTTAAAACATGGGTAGCACGTTTTGCAGGGACCTTAATGATTTTTTCAGCAGCGCGGCCAACGCCGTCGCCAACAGTACCACCGCCTAAAAGTACCTGCACCGACGGCAGCACCCTTATCCCGGCTTTTAATGAACTGCCATGGAAACCTATATGCGCCAAACCGTGTTGACCGCAGGAATTCATACAGCCGCTTATCTTTACTTTGATTTCGCGGTTATAGATAAAATCTTCGTACTCGTTATAGATAACGTCTTCCAGTACGCGCGAAAGTGTCATACTGTTGGATATACCTAAGTTACAAGTATCAGTACCCGGACAAGTAGTAACATCCGCTGGACTGTCAAAGCCGGGCGCTGATAAATCTATTTCAGTTAAGCCGTTGTATAATACAGGCAGCGCCTCTTTTCTTACGTATTTCAGTAACAATCCCTGGTTTTGGGTTATCCTGATCTCATCGGCCACATAAGGCCTTATGGCATCCACCAGCTTGCGTGCAGTGGCAGTTGGTATATCGCCAACCGGCACTTTTACATATACGCCATAAAAACCTTTTTGCTTTTGTTCAAATACATTGGTTATCAGCCATTGTTCGTAACGCAGTGGGTTAGCTATAATTACTTCCGGAATGTCTTTCTGTTCAGGAATAGCCGGCTGCGGCACCGAATCTCGGTTTATGGGATAAATCTTGACTTTTAAAGCTTTCCTTTCTTCTTTCGCTAACCGTAAAACCTCGTCCAAACCTATTTTCTGGATCAGGTATTTTAAACGGGCTTTGTTGCGATTATTGCGTTCGCCGTGACGGTCGAATACTCTTATAATAGCTTCAATATACGGGATCAGTTGGTCCTCAGGCAAAAACTCTTCAACTATACTCGCTAATAAAGGCTGTGCGCCTAAACCGCCACCGAGTAAAACCTTAAACCCGCGTTCATTATTGCTGTTTAACTTTGGGATAACACCAATATCATGGATATACGAAAAAGCAGTATCAGCATCACTTGATGAAAAGGATATTTTGAATTTACGACCCATGTCCTGGCAAATAGGGTTGCGCAAAAAATATTCAAATGTGGCTTGTGCGTAAGGCGAAACATCAAAGGGCTCCAACGGATCGATACCGGAGGTAGGAGAGGAGGTAACATTTCTTACCGTATTTCCGCAGGCTTCGCGCAGGGTAATATCATCCCGCTCCAAGTCGGCCCATAATTGCGGGGTACGGTCAAGACTAACATAATGTATCTGGATATCCTGCCGGGTAGTTAAATGCAGATTGCGGCTTGCGTATTCGTCAGAAATATCAGCTATACGAAGTAATTGTTTGAATGTAACTTTCCCGAAAGGTAACTTAATCCGCACCATCTGAACACCCGGCTGCCTTTGGCCATAAATGCCACGGGCCAGGCGTAAACTCCTGAATTTTTCGTCATGGATCTTTCCTTCACGAAAAGCCCTGATCTTTTTTTCAAGGTCGATAATGTCTTTTTCAACTACCGGGTTCTCCAGTTCAGTTCTGAAGCTTTGCATAATGTCGTTTTAATTTTATGGTATAAAAAAACCCCTTTGCTAAGGCTAAAGAGGCTTATATTTTTTTAATTCTTTATAAATAAAGCCCTCAATTATCGCCCTGCATGCAACAATACATCATAACTTTATTGCGGTTGAAGTAACTCTTTCTCATATGACGCCCCAAATATATACATAGTATAGGGAAATAGTAGAAATTATTTGAAAAAAACCTATTTTTACCGTGGGATTACATTGTAAAAAGCTAAAAATTGATCAGCGTATTCTCGCGGGCTATCACATCGGCAATGCTGGTTTCCGAAAGTATTTTCAGCGTGGCGTCCCTTACTTCAACAAATACATCCCTTATGCCACAGGTGGTTTCCTGTTTGCATTCATCGCATTTGTGATAAAAATTAAGGCTTGCGCAGGGTACCATAGCAATTGGGCCGTCAGTTATGCGCATAATACTAACCAGGTATATATCCTTAGGGTCTTTGTTTAAACTATAACCACCGCCGGCGCCTTTTTTACTATATAAGAAGCCCGCATTGCGCAGATCTAATAGTATCTGCTCGAGGAATTTTTTGGGAATACGCTCTTCTTCAGCAATTTTCGAAATCTGCATAGGCGGTTTATCTGCATTCTTTCCCAACACCACGAGCGCCTTTATAGCGTATTTTGTTTTTTTTGATAACATGATTTAATTAAATTGGTTGTCAGTTGATTGGTTTATGGCTTATTAAGTTATTAGGGGCGTAATAACCTTGATCCTAACACTCAACCTTTCACTTATTCAACTTCCCGATAGCTATCGGGATCAACATTTCTTAACAATGATAGCAAATGTTTTGTCAATATCAATGGGGCAGTAAAAATCAAATGGCATAAATGACTAAATCATAAGTACTTGTTGATGGTTAAATTAGCTTGTATAGAATATTATATCTTTGATCATCTTTTTTAAACCGGCTATATAATGAATACAATACAACGAATACTTGCTACAAGCGTCTTCATCATTTGTTTATGTGCTGCTTATCAGCTTCATGCACAAAATGATGGCTTATTATTTCCCAAAACGCCTGGTGTAGTTTCTTATACCTACCGCAAATTTTTTGAAAAGGATGTGCCTTCAACGCTCGATATGGTGAAAGCAGCCGGCTTTACCGACATTGAATTTTCAAACCTGTTTGGCAAAACTGCTACTGAACTAAGGGCATTGATAGATGAGCGCGGTATAAAATGCTCGTCATTCGGCGTAAGCTACGATGATTTTGTAAACAAAACCGATATAGTTGCCCAAAATGCAAAAACTTTGGGTGCGCAGTATGTAAGGGTAGCCGGCATGCCCCATAAAGGCGCACTTACCCTTGAAGAAATGCAAAAGGCCATTAATGATTTTAACAGGGTTGGCAAAATACTTAAAAAGCAATACGGCTTAACTTTCGTTTACCATAACCATGGTTTTGAGTTTCAACCATATAAGGACGGCACCTTGTATGATTACATGCTTCAACAAACCGACCCAAAATACGTCAGTTTTGAGCTGGATATTTTATGGGCATATTTTCCCGGGCAAGATCCCGCTGAACTCCTAACCAAATACGGAAAACGTTATAAACTAATGCACCTGAAAGACCTTAAAAAAGGCATAAAAGGCGACTTTTCAGGAGGTACGTCCCAGGATAATGATGTGGCCGTAGGCACCGGCCAAATAGATATCCCAGCCATATTAAAAGCCGCCAAAAAGGCCCATATTAAACATTATTATATTGAAGATGAAAGTAATAATGTACTGGTGCAGGTGCCTGAAAGTCTGGCTTATTTGAGGAAATTGGTTGATTAAGTGAGTGGTTGATTAGGTTGATTGAGTGAATGGTTGATTGAGTTAAATGTTAAGTTTATTAGGCTGATTAAGTGAATGGTTGATTAAGTTAAAAACCGATGCATAATTAATCAACCCAATCCAACCTAATAAACTTAATCAACTCAATCCAACTTAATCAACTAATCACTAACTTGCTTCATTATGTCAACAGGCGAATTTAATTACACAGCCAACCCTGATCATACCTATGATGCCATAGTAATTGGCTCCGGCATTAGCGGCGGTTGGGCTGCCAAGGAGCTTTGCGAAGGCGGCTTAAAAACACTTGTTTTGGAGCGTGGCAAAAAAGTGGAGCACCTGAAAGATTACCCCACAGCCACCAAAAACCCATGGGACTTTAAACATCACCTGGACATGCCTTTAAAGGTGGAAGAAGAAAACCCCGTTGTAAGTAAATGTTATGCCTTTGACGAAAGTACTGAGCATTTTTTTGTAAAAGATAAACAGCACCCCTACATCCAGCAAAAGCCTTTCGACTGGATACGTGGTTACCAGGTTGGGGGCAAATCCCTGCTTTGGGCAAGGCAAACCCAGCGCTGGAGCAAGTTTGATTTTGAAGGCCCGGCAAGGGATAATTACGCTGTCGATTGGCCGATACGGTATGATGACCTTGCACCCTGGTACAGCCATGTGGAACTGTTTGCAGGCATAGCCGGTAACCA
>JABDCF010000160.1 GCA_013288235.1 Bacteroidota bacterium
AGTCAGATCAGAAGTTAACTCTGTATATGGTACCGCTTCTGCAGGTTATAAAGATTTTTTATACCTGGAGGTAACTGGTCGTAATGATTGGTCGTCAACATTACCTACTGCAAACGACTCCTTCTTTTACCCTTCTGTTAGCGCAAGTTTCGTGTTTACTGAACTTTTTAATATCCCTAAAGAGATTTTAAGCTTTGGTAAATTAAGGGCTTCTATTGCTAAGGTAGGTAATGACACAAGCCCGTATAACTTATATTCAGAGTTTGGCAACGGTGGTAATTTTAACGGGATAAATTATGTGACATTTGATCAGCTGCTGAAAAATAGTAATTTAAAACCTGAGTTAACCACATCTGACGAAATCGGGGCCGAGCTTCATTTTTTAAATGGCAGGTTAAACCTTGACGGAGATGTTTATAAATCAAAATCGGTTAATCAGATTCTTACCGGTTTTACCCCTCCTGAATATGGTTTCAATCAACAAATAATTAATGCGGGATCAGTACAAAACAAAGGTATTGAACTCACCTTATCAGGCACACCGGTAAAAACCGAAAATTTCAGTTGGGATGCTGTTTATAATTTTTCCGTGAACAGGAACAAGGTACTTGCCCTGGCCCCTGGGATAAGCTCCATTTTACTGGGCCAGGCTGTTACCGGCAGTGTTTATGCAGAAGTAGGGCAACCAATTGGAGTAATAAGGGCACAGGACCAAGCCTACTCATCTTCAGGTCAGCCAATTATTAATGCAACCAGCGGTATACCTTATTATACTACAAAAAACCCGGTACTTGGTAACGCCGAACCAAGGGCATTAATGTCATTCGGTTCAACATTTAAGTATAAAAGGTTTAGTTTTAATTTCCTGGCTTCCAGTCATATAGGTGGTTCTATTTATTCGGGGACCAGTTTCAGATATTTTACTTCAGGAGCTTCAGCGCAAACACTGCAGGGGCGCGATGCATGGTTATTCAGTAACGGTGTGTTGGGTGAGACTGGAAATGAATTAAATGGTACTACAACATTATACAATTTGCCTTATCCGGATGGCGGCCGTGCACAAGGCTCTATATTTAACGGTTACTTGCCTGTGCTGGGTTCAAATGGCCAACCTGTATTGGATGCAAATGGCAATATGATTGCCAACTTAAATGCCCCTAATACAAGGTATATATCCCCACAAACGTACTGGCAGCAAGTAGGGGGGCACATTGGTCACATGTATACCTACGATGCATCGTTTGTTAAACTAACCCAGGTTATCATTGGATACACCTTAGATCCGAAATTTTTAAGAAAAACAGTGTTCAAGAGCATGAGCCTATCATTAGTAGGGCGTGATCTCTGGACTATATTCCAAAATACACCAAAAGGGATTGATCCGGAATCTGCTTCTTCTTCGGGAAATGGACAAGGGCTTGAAATGGGAGGTTCGCTTCCATATGCAAGCTATGGTGTTGATTTAAAACTGTCATTATAATTATTATGAAAAAGACTATACAAATTTTAATTGTACTGCTTATTAGCACTACTTTTTCGTGTACAAAAGATTTCACGAGCCTTAATACTGATCCTTCACGTTTTACAACAACCTCACCTGAATCAGTTTTAACGGGTGTTTATTTAAATACGATCAATAAATTAGAAACTAATAACATAACTTATCTATGGGAATACGGTCATATTGTAGACCCCGCCGGACGCTATCTTGGTGGCGATGAAGCTACCTGGACAACAATGTATATCAATGTATTAGGGAATACAGAACAAATCAAAAAATTATACCAGGGTAATGCCGCCTACACAAACAGAATGGCAGTTACCGATATGTGGGAATGTTACGTGTTTGCTTACCTGGTAGGTACATACGGGCCTGTACCCTATAGTAATGCTTTTAACACAAGCATTACAGACGTTGAATACGACGATGAAAATACCATTTATACCTCATTGCTTACCAGGTTAAAAGCAGATGCAGCCGCGATTAATGTTAATGGTGATAAACTTACTACTGATGTTATATTTAACGGTAACCTAACCCAGTGGATTAAATTTGCTAATACACTTAGATTACGGATTGCACTAAGGGTACAAAATAACTTACCAGCTTTGGCTGCAAGCAATATCACCGATGTAATGTCAAATGAGAGCATGCTCCCTACCTCAGATGCTGATGATGCAAAATTAACTTATGGAACAGCTACCGGCAGCCAGTCAGTTTATTATACCTCATTAGTTCAGGGTACATCCTATACCGGCACTGCAACTCCTGTAATGAGTGATTATGCATTTACCTATTTCAGATCATATAATGACCCTCGTTTAGGCGCCTATTTTCAGCCGGCTGCTACTCCTTTTAATATAACGGATACCTTAACCAGCACTAATACCTCACTGCATTATATTGTCTCCTATCCTATACCTTATTTGGGCCAACCCAAATCTACTGCAACGCTTTCCCAGTGGAATATTCCTACCCCGCCGTTTTCAGGAGCAACAGTGCCCGTTAACTATAGTACTATGCAGCCTGCACTTACGGCAGCCACACGTCCGTTCTATATCACCACCTATGCAGAAGTTTGCTTTATGAAAGCGGAAGCGGCATTAAACGGTTATGGGGGCACGCAAACTGCCGATCAGTATTACTACGCCGGAATAAACGCCAATTTTGCTTTCTGGGGCTTATCAGCTGGCCAGGCCACTGCTTATGAGGCACAAAACGGCATTAAATGGGGAACTGCGGGACACGGATTTAATTATGACCTGGGTTTTATTAATACCAGTATCCCTGCCAATAATGCAACTAAAATATGGATACAGGAATGGCTCAACTATTATGACGACGGAGGATTTGACGCATGGTGTTTACAACGCAGAACACAAAATCTTGTCCTTCCCCCACATACTAATCCTGGCAATAATCCCGGTGAAAACGGAACCTTTGCAAATTTACCCGACCGCTGGTTTTACCCTATTCAAAGTGAGGTTAACCGAAACCCGGTAGGCTATGCAAATGGAGTAAAAAAATTAGGCGCTCCGGGTGATTATGTATTTACGCCATTAAAAATAGAACCAACCTATACACCAATAGATTGGACAAAAGTTAACGCATTTGTTGATTATAGCTTTGTAGAAAAATGGTATGGTACTACTATAGAAAGTTTACAAGCAGCAGGTGTAAAATACACCGTTTTATCAACTTATTAACAACCTCGTAATAAAAGATTGAAGATGAAAAATAAACATTTTTATATTTATAGCAGCCTGATGCTATTAATGATAGCAGGGTTATTTTCCTGTAAAAAGAAAGAAGTAACAGCGGCCGACAATTTTCTTAACTATACCATTCCCAATGTGCCGGTTACATCAAATTATACTGTAGGTGCGTTCTATTATTCATTTGGCTCATTTAATGCCAATATTACACAGGTGCCAACCGTAGGTGATTATTACTATGTTAACGGTGTGCCTACTATTGGCGGTGTAGCAACGCCATCAATAATGCAACAGCATATCGCCGATGCGGGAACGGCTAAAATTGATTATTTTATTTTCTCTGTTCGCTCGCCCACGCTTGATAATGCCAATTACAAACAAGATTCTTTACTGGTCAATACTTTCTTAGCCCAGCCTACTTCTTCCACAATGAACTTTGCCCTGACTTATAATCTGAATATTGGATTATTTGGCATAACAAATTCCGGGGGGCCCTCTGGTAACGGCGTAACAATCGAAACTAATGCGTCAAAACTGGCGTCATTCTATAACGATTTTAAACGGATAGCTTTCTGGATGAGCAAAAGCAATTATCAAAAAGTAAATGGCAAATATTTATTGGTTATAAATAATGCACAAGATCTGAATTCAAATAGCAATGTGGCCTTGTATCAGCAGATCAGGACTAATTTAACAGCAATGGGTTTTGATTTATATATAGTAGGTATGCAGAATCGCTGGTCGCCGCCAGAAAGGTATTTCTATCGTTTTCAAAACTGTACCGATGCTATGTATGAGGCAAATATGGGTGATTATGCCGGTGATATAGACAGGTATAACCTGTTTCCTCAAATGTGTGATCAGAACTGGGCTTATTGGAAATCAACCATTGAATCATGGAATATGGAATTTGTCCCATGCGTTATGGCTGGTTATAATTACCAGATCAGTAATCCAACCAGTTCTAACCTGAGCGTGAAAAGAACGGCCGATGGCAGCTGGTACAAAACATTTACTGATGTTGCCAAACGGAACGCGTCAAAAAGTAGGCTTATTTTCTTAGACTCGTTTAATAACTTCACCCTTGATTCCCAGGTTGAACCTACTCAATCTTATGGTACTACTTACCTGGATATTACCAGGACTGCGTTTAAAGTAGGTCAATAAAATACTCTGCCCCCTGCAGGCGTAATTGCCTGCAGGGGATAATGAGCCTATTATTACTCATCCCACCGGGACATTTTTTTTCTGTATAAATTTTATTAATAATGCTAAAACACAAACTAAGGTTGACACCAACTAATTTTAACCGTGCTATATTATGTCTGATAATATTTTGCTGCTGTTTCGGTATAAGTAAGAGCAGGGCCCAGGACAATTCATCAAACGAAGGCACGGGTAATCTAAAATACATTGATCCGCGGATAGGCAATGTTGGCCAGCTATTGCAGCCAACACGGCCTACTGTACAGTTACCTAATCAATTGATCAGGATGTATCCTGAACGTAGCGACTACCTGGATGATCAGATATCAAGCTTTCCTCTTACAATTGTATCGCATAGGTTAGGTGAGGTTTTTGCTTTAAAACCCTGGGACAAGCCGGTTTATATAGATGCCTGGAAACAAAAGTTGACCTATGACAATGACCTGGAAGTAACCCGGCCATGGTATTATTCAACCTATTTAATTGATGATGAGATAACAGTAGAATTTACTACCGGAAAGAAAGCTGGTATTTACCGGTTTACTTTCCCCACTGGTAAAACGGATAAAAGCCTGTTGTTTGACTTATATAATACTGGGCTGGGCTCGTGGAAATTTATCAACGGGAATGCTGTGGAAGGCATGGAAACTTACCATGATGATATTAAAGTGTATATGTATGGTGAGTTTAGCGCTGTTGGACAGGCAGGCACAATCAGGAACAACCAATTAAGTAATGCTACTGAAATACAGGGCAAAGGTGTGCGCTCGTGGATTAGTTTTGGTAAGGATGCGCCCCCCGTAATCGAATTCCGCTATGCCATATCTTATATCAGCCCCGCACAGGCAAAGGCTAATTTTCAGCAGGAGATAGCGGGGAAATCCTTTACAGATATAAAATCTAACGGTGAAAAAGCCTGGGATAAGGCTATCAATAACATCCGGGTTGAAGGTGGCACGGAGGCGCAGCGGCGGTCGTTTTATACTGCCTATTACCGCTGTAACGAGCGGATGGTAGATATTACTGAAGACGGCAGGTATTACAGCGGATTTGACAAAAAAAATTCACGAAACCAACAGGCCTTTTTATGTTGATGACTGGACATGGGATACTTACCTCGCCCTGCACCCATTGCGGGCTATAGTTAACCCGGTTTTGGAGCAGGATATGGTGAATTCCTATATTACCATGTACACGCAAGGGGGGCGGATGCCCACCTTCCCGGTTTTATTTGGTGACTATGCGTGTATGAACAGCTTTCATTCCACTATTATGATACTGGATGATTACCGGAAAGGGCTTAGAAATTTTGATGTTAATAAAGCTTATGAGGGAATGGTAAAAAATGCTACGGAAGTTACTATGCTGCCGTGGCGTAATGGGCCAAAAACAAGCCTCGATGAGTTTTATTATGCAAAAGGTTACTTTCCTGCGCTAAAAAAGGGGGAGGTTGAAACTGTGCCGCAGGTTAACCCGGTGGAGCGAAGGCAGGCTGTAGCAGTAACCCTTGGGGCAAGTTATGACAACTGGGCACTTAGTGAAATGGCAGGCGAACTGGGAAAGAAAGATGCTCAAATGAAATTCGGCACTCGTGCAGGCAATTACAAAAATTTATGGAATGACAACGTAAAAATGTTCATGCCTAAAGATAATAGCGGCAACTGGATAAATATCGATCCCAAATTTGATGGCGGTATGGGCGGCCGCGATTACTACGACGAAAACAACGGCTGGACCTACCTATGGCACGTACAGGAAGACATGCCAGGTCTTATTAAGCTAATGGGCGGGAAAACGATGTTTGAAAACAAACTCGACCAATTATTTCGCGAACCATTAGGCCGCAGTAAGTATGAGTTTTGGGCGAAATTTCCGGATGCTACAGGTTTGGTTGGTCAATACTCCGATGGGAATGAGCCAAGTTTTCACATTCCGTACCTGTATAATTTTACAAATTCGCCCTGGAAAACACAAAAACGAATACGGCTTCTGTTAGATGTGTGGTTTAAGGATAATATCTTCGGAATTCCCGGCGATGAAGATGGTGGCGGGATGTCAGCCTTTGTTGTATTTTCCTCAATGGGCTTTTATCCTGTAACACCCGGACTGCCAATTTATACCATAGGGAGCCCGGTATTTAGCAAGGTGACCATTAACCTGGAAAACGGTAAACAATTTACAATGATCGCCAACAACTGTTCCGTTGTAAATAAATATATTCAGAGCGCAAAGATGAACGGACAACTCCTTAAAAATCCGTGGTTTACCCATGAGCAACTTATAAACGGCGGGACGTTGGAACTTGAAATGGGCCGAAAACCAAATAAAAGTTGGGGTGTAGAATAGGTTATTAAGCAAAGCCAATCAGGAAAATGTGAAG
>JABDCF010000161.1 GCA_013288235.1 Bacteroidota bacterium
CGATAGTGTCGGCCGTGAGCTCACTTTCGATTTAGATTACATCCGTGATCAATCAAACAGCAACCAGTTGTTTGTAAATAATACTTTTTTGCCTGATGGAACTTTGACCAACTCGACGGCACTGAGCGATAATTTACCTGCTACTATCAATATTTACTCGGCCAAGACGGACTATACACACCCGCTTAAAGGCAAAGCCAAGATTGAGGCCGGCGTTAAAAGCAGCTATGTAAATACGGATAACGCCGCCAATTATTTTAACGTAGTAAACGGCGTAAGCACCATCGATTATAACAACACCAACCGTTTTTTATATAAAGAGAACATAAACGCCGCGTATATAAATTTTAATAAAAATTTCGGCCGGTTTTCGATACAGACAGGTGTGAGGGTAGAAAACACCAATGGCGACGGGCACCAGTTGGGTAATGCCGAAAAGGCTGATTCATCATTTATTAACCATTATACCAACCTCTTCCCCACCGCGTATCTTTCCTACAATCTCGATACCGCGGGGCATAATGTGATGGTTGCTTCGTATGGTCGACGTATAGGACGCCCTAATTACGGTAGCTTAAATCCTTTCACCTTTTTTGTGGATGAGTTTACCTATTTCTCCGGAAACCCCTTTCTGCGGCCGCAGTTTACCGACAATTATAAACTGGCCTATAGTTTCCGCAGCCTGTTTACCTTGGCGTTGGCCTACAACTATACCACCGATGTTCAGGGTGAAACTATCCACCGGACCGGCGACGTATTTATCAGCACGCAAGGTAATATAGGGCAACAAAAAACGCTGGACTTTTCCGTCAATACCAATTTTCAGCCTGCCAAATGGTGGACGGTTAACCTTTATGCCGAGGTATACCAAAATACTTACCAGGGTGCATTTTATACCGGCTACCTCAACCAGTCGAAGGTTACTGTCTCGGGCAATGGCAATAACCAGTTTACTATATCTCCCACCTGGAGCGCTGAACTAAGCGGTTTTTTTGATACAGGCGGCGCCTACGGGCAGTTTGTAACACTACCAAAAGGCATGCTTAATGCGGCTATTCAGAAAAAAATATTGAACAACAAAGGTTCCATCAAGCTAACGATGCAGAATATTTTGCAGTCCTTTAGCCCAAGCGGCACCATTACCAATATTGTGGATGCAACAGCAACCTTCCACAACACCCTGGATACCCGCGTGGCAACCCTGGCATTTACCTATAGTTTCGGCAAATCAACCAATACGCCTAAAAAACGCGAAACAGGTGGCGCTGATAGCGAACAAGGAAGGGCTCATTGATTTTGGATTTGCGATCCTCCGGAGATGTTTCGATTTCGGATTTTTATTGAATGTGCAGATATAGAGTGCCAGGATATTGTTTTGATTGCAGCAACTAACTAAAAAATAATTTCCGGCTTATTTTAAAGTTGATAACTTTATTGCATCAAAACAAAAATGAAAATCGCAAAATGCTTTTTAATTCCCTGCGTAATAATGTTAATCAACACCGGCTTTGCCAAAGCCCAGGATAATGCTGAAGACAGCCATGCAAGAGCTATACGGTTATCATTGAAAGCAGGTGGACTGGATACTAAAGGATATCCTTCACATTCAAAAGATTACGGCCCTTTTTTAATCAAGCTGGGGTTTAGTTTAATAAGCCCGACAAATTATATACCTAGGAGAGGTGATATCCGAGTGTTCCAGCCTTATCCGGGTGGAGACCCTGTCGGTCATATAGATGTGTATGAAGGTAACCAATGGGTTTCAGACTTTAAGGAAGATAATTTTTGGCCGAGCGCGAAATATAAAAAGTATCATCCGGCTTATCAGATTTTCAGGTGGCTACGTAGATAAAACTATTAAACTGATTCTAAACAACATCTCTAAAATGAAGCTGATAAAGTTTTTTTCAATAGGTTTTGCGATTATCATTAGCGTAAACAATTTAGCAAGAGCCCAAGACGAAGTTGACCCCGATCAGGCGATACAACGTATCAAAGAGTTTTACATTGCATATAATACTGCATGGTCGGCCAACATTACCCCAAAGGCACTTGATGAAAAATTAGACTCGTTAAAATTGAAGTATTGTGCGATAGCGCTAATGATTGACCTAAAAGGCGATGGCGATCATGACGTGCTTATAAATGACCAGTATACAGACGTGGAGCATTTAAAAACGCTAATAGTTTCAAAAGAGTCGGCTAAAGTAAATTCTTATATGGTTTCGTACATCGCACCTACTACTAATCCGTCCAATAAGCCGATTGAAGAAAAGGTGATCATTCATTTAACTGTCATGAAAGGGGCCAGGGGTATTGTGATAGATTGTGTCTGTGATTGAAATAAATAATTTGTTGTCAGATTGTCTATGGCTTCTGACTATCATATCGATTTATAATTTTTATACATGTTTTCAGATCGGCCAAAATGAAATTCCAAAAGTATCGCTATCTACTCTTCCTCCTATTCATAACATGGTCACTACCCAATGCGTACGCACAGGCCCCAGCACAGCACGATTCCACCTCCAGGTATCAGTATATCCTTAAAACCCGCGTTCTCCGCATCGGCGTCCCCGGAGACTACGCCCCGTTTGCTATCACCAAAGACGATTCCCTTACGGGTGCCGATATCAAACTTGGCCGGGCGATTGCTTCAGCAATGGGCGTTAAAGCGGTATTTATAAAAACAAGTTGGCCTAAGCTAACCACAGATATGAAAAATGATGCCTTTGACATTGCCCTCGGCGGTATCAGTATCACGCCCGAGCGGGCAGCTTTGGCAAGCTTTTCAATTCCATACCATTCTGGTGGTAAAACCTTTCTGTGCCGCCGCGAAGATAGCGTCCGGTTTTCGACGGCAGCAGCCGTAAATAAACCCGGGGTGAGTTTAATTGTGAACCGTGGCGGAACAAATGAATCCGTTGCGCGGGCATTGTTTCCCTTAGCCACCTTACAGGTTTATCCCGATAATATTGGTGTGTTTAATGAGATCATTTCCGGCCATGCAGATGTAATGCTGACAGATGACACGGAGGCCGACCTTAAAATCCTGCAATATCCACAACTGTGCAGAAGCTTTCCCGGCACCATAAATAAAAGCGACAAAGCATTATGGATACAAAAGGATGCTGAATTAGTGCGTTTTGTAAATAACTGGCTGCAAAAGGAACTGGCAGCGGGCCTGCCGCAACAATGGTTAAAGGAGGCCATGTTGCCAAACAATTGAAATTTCCGCAACAATCATGCTATCAAAGTTTGCTTAGAGCCATCCACTACCAAACAATGACAATAATTTTATAAATTTGACAATACCACAAACAAAAAGTAACTGAAATGTTTAAATCAATCACGCTGTCCGCAATCTTTTGCCTTGCCGTATGGCAGGCCAACGCACAAACACTAACCATGCCGCCCGACGTAGCGCAGGCCTACACAAAAGGTACACGGTCGTTAACCGGCAAGCCCGGTAAAAACTATTGGGAAAACCATGGCCGGTATAATATTTCGGTATCTATGACGCCCCCAAACAGGATGATCAATGGTGTTGAACAAATAACTTATTTTAACAACAGCCCGGATACGCTGCGCAGTCTGAACATGAAACTGATTGTAAACGTTCACCTTGCGCCTGCAAGAAATGGCGCTGCTCCTGATCCGGCCGATGGCATACAGGTTGATAAGATACAGATAAACGGCGCCAAAGCCGATTGGGACAATAAAACTGCCGTTACTACTAACCAGATGGTTGGCCTGGCAAAGCCGCTAATGCCGCACGATTCGTTGAAGATGAGTATCACCTGGCATTATCAACTATCTAAAAGGCCGGGACGCGATGGTGTGCTCGATTCCACCTCTTTCTACCTGGCTTATTTTTATCCAAGGGTATCCGTTTATGATGATTATAAAGGATGGGATACGCAGCCGCATACCGGCTCGCTGGAGTTTTATAACGACTTTAACGACTATACGCTGAATGTTACCGTGCCTAAAAACTTCATCGTTTGGGCAACGGGTACTTTACGCAACCCTAACCAGGTTTTACAACCGGATGCCGCTAAAAAACTACAGGGATCCATGACGGGCGACTCTACCGTACACATCGCTACCGTGCAGGATTTGGCCAGTAAAAATATTACCGCGCAAAACGCAACCAACACCTGGACGTGGACTGCCACCAACATTACCGATGTAGCTTTAGCTGTAAGCGACCATTACGACTGGGACGCTGCAAGTGTTATAGTTGATGATAAAACGCAGCGCCGTGTAAGCGTACAGGCAGCTTTTGCCGACTCCTCCAACGATTTTCACCATTATGTACAGTTTGCACGCAACTCGTTATACTGGTTCTCACGTAATTTACCAGGCGTTCCCTACCCGTTCCCCAAAACTACATCGGTACAGGGTTTTGCCGATATGGAATACCCGATGATGGTAAACGATAGCCATACACCCGATCTTACCTTTGCGCAATTGGTGCAGGACCATGAGATAGCGCATACTTATTTCCCGTTTTATATGGGCACCAACGAAAGCCGTTATGCGTTTATGGATGAGGGCTGGGCTACAACTTTTGAGCTATTGATAGGCACTGCTGAAAACGGCAAACAAAAGGCGGATGATTTTTATAAGAAATTCCGTGTTAACCGGTGGACAAACGGGCCGCACGCGAAGGAAAATCCAATCATAACGCCTTCGCCAGACGTTACATTTGGTGCTGGCAACAATGCTTATGGCAAACCATCATTAAGTTACCTGGCCTTGAAAGATATGCTGGGCGATGAGCTGTTTAAAAAAGCGCTGCATAATTATATGAACAACTGGAATGGCAAACACCCTATACCATGGGATTATTTTTACTCGATGGCAAAGGGATCAGGCAAAGACCTCGATTGGTTTTTTTATAACTGGTTCTTCACCCCATACTACATCGACCTTGACCTTGAAAAAGTAGATAAAACGTCAGGCGGTTATACTTTGTCCATAAAAAACATCGGCGGCTTTGCCGTTCCGTTTGATGTTAATGTAACGTATGCTGATGGCAGCACTGCATTTTTTCACAAAACACCAATAGTTTGGGAGCACGACCAGAAAAACATTTCGGTAGAGCTAAAAACTGACAAACAAATAAAATCAGTAACTATTGACGGCGGCATATTTGTAGATGCAGATATGAAGAATAATACCTGGACGGCGAATTAATTCGTTGCGGACAGTTTATAAAAATTGAAAGCCTTAAGTCGAAAGTAGACTGCCCCCAAAAAGTTAGACACTTATTGGGGGCAGTCCAAAGATTTGAGGCTTTTTTGTTTTTAAAGTAATGGCTGGGAAAGAGCCAGGAGTAAGGATCAGGGACGACAAGATATGATGTTTCATAAAAAACGGAACTATCATTAATGATAGTCCCGCTGTATGGTTGGTAAAAGCGTAGGTTGTTTTTACGCCAGGCCGTACCACTATTCAGTCTTCTTAACTGTAGTGGTAGTAGTGGTTTTTGTGGCTGGCGTTGTAACCGCTGTTTTTTTGTAAGTTTTGTGGT
This sequence comes from Bacteroidota bacterium, assembly GCA_013288235.1. GTDB lineage: Bacteria > Bacteroidota > Bacteroidia > Sphingobacteriales > Sphingobacteriaceae > Mucilaginibacter. The sequence continues at coordinate 5,540 of JABDCF010000161.1, forward strand.
AAGTATGTACCGGCTTGTGATAGGCTGATGAATAATGCGTAACATGGTGCGTTGCTGCATTAGCTATAACAACCGGTTTTGTTTCGGTAGTGGTAGTAGTTACCTCGGTTGTTCTGGGCGCCGGGGCAGCTACAACCACGGGTGCCGGTGCAGCGGCGTGTACGGTATCATGCACTACAACTACTGTTGGTGCCTGTGGTTCCGGCGCTGGCGGCGGTGGTGTAGTTACCACAACCGGTGCGGGTGCCGGAGGTGCCTGTAAATGACCTGTTGCGGCACCATCTGCAGCGCCGTTAATAGCATCAGGGGTGCCTTTGCCTGTCATCTTAATTTTGGTTACTGTACGCCCATGCGCGCCTTTTTTAACCTTCTTTTTAACTTCGACGTGGTTTTTTGTAGTATCCTGAGTTTGGGCCTGTGCCGTTTGGACTGTCCAAATCATGCCGGCCATTAATAATATTAAACTGATCTTTTTCATAACGATGTACATTAGTTATATGTAATTATGTAACATATTTATTACAATATTGTTTTTTATTTTATTTATTTAACTAAAGGGAAATAAAATACTATTAGCAGTGCTGTTTTAAGATAGATTATATTCAAGAAAACCCGATAAGGGCTGCCCTTGTGGGTTCTGCCTATGAGTTTTGGTATAACAGTGACAACCCGGAAAGCCCTTTGGAGATTATTTATTAATTTAAGCGGGACGCTGAAATTTTTGTGTGTCCAAGCCGCAGGCTTGGACAGGCAGAAGGCGGATTACAACATCTTTGGTATATCCACGGAATTACGCAGAAATCCTATTAGCCAATAAAATGTCGCAATTGCCACCAGTAACAAAATGACGATAAACCATTCTTGATTTTGTTGTCCTTTCCAGCTATATAAAACTTTGCCGCCGAATTCAACCTGTGATACATCACGTACAAAACCTGCACCTATGACCTTTAAAGTAAGTGTAGGGTAATAGATGGTAATATAATCGCCATCTTTTAGCGTTGAACCTAAGTATGTTCTTGTATTTTGGTCTTGGATGTCGTACGGCTGCATGTTGTCAAGCGTAATTGCAAGTGCATAATTGGGGGTGCCGTGGCTAGCGAACCTGGTGCGACTCCAGGAAGTAATCACGGTGTCCATATTTATTATTTTACCAGAAACTTTGTTGAGCTTATTTAAAGGAACAAGTATTGTAATAAGCTGACCAACTAACACGCAGGACAGAAAAAATATCAAAAATGGAACTGTGTAC
>JABDCF010000162.1:0-4562 GCA_013288235.1 Bacteroidota bacterium
TATGCAGCGCTACGCCCAACTGGTAAATAGCGAAATCATCATAAGCGTATTCCAATGTACGGGCTGCGCTTTCATTTATTTTAACGTCATAAGGTACGTATCCTAATTTATTATAATATTCAACGCCAACCCGGCCAGTACCTTCCGGCCCTGTATTGTTGGCGCCGTGTACTAACACTTCGAACAGCTTATCGGCATCATACCCGCGGCCCCCTTTTAAATAGGCCTCTGCTACTATTGATGCTGAGTTATTGCCGATCATTACATTTGAATAGCCGGGACTCGACCATTCAGGCAGCCAGCCGCCTTCTTTATAGTCGTTAATTAAACCTTCCTGCATCTCTTTTACTATCCCGGGATAAGTTAGGTTAAGGAAGGGGTAAAGTGCCCTGAATGTATCCCAAAAGCCTGTACCGGCGAACATATAGCCCGACATAATTTTACCATTGTAAGGGCTGTAATGGATGATCTTGTTATTGGCATCGATCTCATACAGTTTATTGGGGAAAAACAGCATACGGTACAGGCACGAATAGAAGGTACGTAATTGATCTGTTGTACCGCCTTCCGCAACCACGTGGTTTAGGGTGTTATTCCAAACGTTCTTTGCCTTTTGTTCGGTAACATCAAAGCTATCGTTGCCCTGTTCCCGTTTTAAATTAAGCTCCGCCTGTTCAATACTGATAAATGATGACGATACCCTTAGATGCACTATTTCGCCATCAGCGGTTTTAAACCCGATAATCGCCATGGCATGTTTTGCGTGCAGGGATAAAGAATCTGTCAACGTAGTATCGCTGTACGTTCGGGCGATGGTGATCGGTTTATCTACATAAATAACAAAATAATCTTTAAAGTTTTTTAGCGGTCCGCGGGCATATTTTGTGGAGTAGCCGATAATCTTATTTTCGCCGGGAATGATCTTTACATAAGAACCCCTGTCGAAAGCGTCTATAACGATAAATGAGCTGTCGTTCTTTTGGTAAGTGAACCTGAATTGGGCAGTACGCTCGGTGGGCGTTATTTCTGCCGTTACATCATGGTCGGCAAGGAAAACGCTGTAATAATAAGGCTTTACGGTCTCCGCTTTGTGCGAAAACCAGCTTGCCCGGCCATTTTGCGATACTTTTAAATGCCCGGTGACAGGCATAATTGCAAACTGCCCGTAATCATTCATCCAGGGCGAAGGCTGATGGGTTTGTTTGAAGCCGTTTATTTTATTTGCTTCGTAAGTATATTGCCAGCCATCGCCCATTTTGCCGGTTTGCGGCGTCCAGGTGTTCATTCCCCAGGGCAAGGCTATGGCAGGGTAGGTGTTGCCGTTTGAAAGCTCATATTTGGAATCGCTGCCCATTAAGGGGTTTACATAGTCAACCAGGTTAGGCGTTTTTTTTGCTTGCTGGGCGAAGGTAGTTGCAGAGATTAGTAAGGCGATAAAAAGAAAGAGGTATTTCATTAAATACTATTTTAAAGTTGATGTCATCCCGAACGATGGTGAGAGAACTTATACGCCATGCAAAATTTGCTTTGCATGCTCGAAAAGGTTTCTCCTCGTTCCTCGTCGAAATGACATTTTTTTATATTTTGTCCTAAAACAACGATGGGTTTCCCCCTAATTTTATTTTACCTAAATGCTTATAAGCAAATTCAGTAACCTCGCGGCCTCGTGCTGTACGCATTAAAAAGCCTTCCTGTATCAAAAATGGTTCGTAAACTTCTTCAATAGTGCCCTCGTCTTCGCCTACGGCGGTTGCTATTGTTTTTAAACCAACGGGGCCACCTTTGAATTTGTCGATAATGGTGGTTAGTATTTTATTATCCATTTCGTCGAGGCCATGCTCATCAACATTTAAGGCATTCAGGGCATATTTTGCTATGGCTGTGTCAATATTACCGTCGCCCTTTATTTGGGCAAAATCGCGGGTACGGCGCAGCAGGGCATTGGCAATACGTGGGGTTCCACGGCTGCGGCGGGCAATTTCGTACGCTCCTTCATCACTTATAGGCGTTTTTAATATCGATGCCGAACGCAATACAATTGTTGTCAATAACTTGGCATCGTAATACTCAAGCCTTGAATTTATACCGAACCGGGCCCGAAGTGGCGCGGTAAGCAAGCCCGAACGTGTGGTTGCCCCAACAAGCGTAAATGGGTTCAAAGAGATCTGCACCGAACGCGCGTTTGGCCCGCTTTCCAGCATTATATCTATCTTAAAATCCTCCATGGCCGAATACAAATATTCTTCAACCAGCGGGCTAAGACGATGGATTTCATCAATAAATAAAATATCCCCGGTTTCAAGATTAGTCAGTAAGCCTGCAAGATCGCCAGGCTTATCCAAAACCGGGCCCGAGGTGATTTTAATACCAACGCCCATTTCATTGGCAATAATGTAGGACAGGGTTGTTTTACCTAATCCGGGAGGACCATGCAGCAGCACATGGTCAAGCGCTTCACCACGTTGGCGGGCGGCCTGTACAAATACTTTTAAATTGGCTAATATTTTATGCTGACCAGTAAAATCTTCAAATGCCTGCGGACGTAAAACTTTTTCAATATCACGTTCGGCAGGAGAGAGGCGTTCACGGTCGGGATCGAGGTGTTCATTCATTGCGAACGAAATTATGAATTTATTTTTTAAAGTCGGAAGTGGGAATGTTTTTCAATGCGGAATGCGGAATGCCGATTGCGGAATGTTTTTGATTAGGAAGTCGAAATGCGGAAATTTGGATTATTTTTTTAATGTTTATAAATTAATTAAACCTGATAACATGCAACCACTGAGTGACCTTAAGGTTAGAACAAAAGCTTTCGCATTAAATATTATTAAACTGATTAAGTCAATGCCCGAAGACAGGGTTGGAAGAGTAATAGGAAATCAGATATTACGGTCAGGAACTTCTGTAGCTGCAAACTACAGGTCAGCATGCAAAGCGAGATCGAAGGCTGATTTTATTTCAAAAATTACCATTGTGGAAGAAGAAGCGGATGAAACCACTCTTTGGTTGGAATTAATAATGGAATCAGGCACGTTAAATAATGACTTTATAAAAACATTACATAAAGAATCAAATGAACTGACTGCGATTTTTACAAGCTCTGGGAAAACTGCCAAAGAAAACAATTTAAAGACGAAGAAGTGAGGGGATAAAGAAATGCGGAAATCGGAATGTCAAATTCGGAATGATTAATAAAAGGCCTGAATTTGGATGTTTAGATACCGGAACTTTTGATACTTTGATACTTTCGAAATCGGCATTCTGGCTTCCGCCTTCAAAACATTCCGCAATCGACATTCCGCCTTCCGCATTACACTACCCTTCCGGATATTTCCTAAAGATACTGTTTATCCTCATCTGTATGACTCCAAAAAACGCCTCCCGGAAAATACTTGTCGACATTTTTGAGGTGCCAAGGGTACGGTCCGTAAAAATTATTGCCACTTCCGTAAGCTTAAAGCCGTGTTTTACGGTAGTGTATTTCATCTCTATCTGGAAGGCGTAACCAACAAATTTTATCTTGTCGAGGTTTATTGTCTCTAAAACTTTGCGTTTGTAACACATAAAACCGGCAGTGAAATCCCGTATGGGAATCCTGGTTATAAAACGGACATAAACCGATGCAAAATAACTCATCAATACCCTGCTCATGGGCCAGTTTACCACATTTACGCCATTTATATAGCGCGAACCTATAGCTGCATCAGCACCTTCGATACAAGCCTGCCTTAATTTCAGCAGGTCGTCAGGGTTGTGCGAAAAATCGGCATCCATCTCAAAGATATAATCATACTGATGTGCAATTGACCACCGGAACCCATGGATGTAGGCAGTGCCAAGCCCTTGTTTGCCTGCCCGCTCTTCGATAAACAGGCGTTCAGCAAACTCCAATTGCAACTGTTTCACGATGTTTTGAGTGCCATCCGGCGAGCCGTCATCGATAACAAGGATATGAAAATCATGTGGCAGGGAAAACACACGACGGACCATCCGTTCGATGTTTTCCTTTTCATTATAGGTTGGAATAATAACTATGCTATCCGGCACTTAAAAATTTTTAGATAAGAGTTGGCAAAACTAATTGATTTCCGCTTTCATTTAAAATAAAAAAGCAGTAAAGTAATTGTTACTAAACTGCTTTTTTACGAAAGTGTTTTTGTTTATAGATTATTTGTATCTGCAATAACCTGGTTTTCAATGTAGGGGTCGGTAATGTAGTTACGTTCCTTCAGTCGCGGCGAAACAATCAGGAATGCCACCACAAACACACCAATAAATATTACGAAGAACCACTCGTAGTTTGCGCCCTTAAGGTTATGCGCCCACCACCCGCCATTTTCGATCAGGCCGTTAACACTGGCGGTAATAAGATTGCCAAAGGATACTACCAGGAACCAGATACCGGTCATGGTGCTTTTCATTGATTTTGGCGAATGCGTGTAAGCATATTCCAGGCCGGTGATTGATACCAAAACTTCCGCTGCCGAAAGAATCATATAAGCAAACACCTGCCACCAAATGGAAGGCGAGTATCAGCAAATTAAATTTTTTGTTAGTCGGAA
>JABDCF010000162.1:4572-6708 GCA_013288235.1 Bacteroidota bacterium
CTCCGCGATCAATACTGATATGTATTAAGGCGATGATGACAAATGATAACGCAGTTAATATTAAACCTACGCCTAATCTTCTTAAAGGTGTGGTTTTTAATCCCATTTTATCAAAAACAGGATAGACCCAATAGTTAAATAAAGGGATGAATAATAATAAAAATACCGTATTAACAGTTGACACCTGTCCGGCAAGTACCGTGAATTTGGTAAAACCCAGGTTGATAACCCGGTCCATTTTATCAGCATATAAAACCCATTCCGAAAGGCATTGATCCCAAACAGCCCAAAATGCCAGGGCAAAAAAGAAGACGGCTATTACACGGTAAACGGCTTTCATGCCTTCCACTTTTTCAGGATCGAACGGCCCCTTGGCCACATCAAGTAATGATTCGCCCGGTTTGCGTTGCCCCATGTGGGTTAAGGCATAAAATGTTATAAATACCAGGTTATTGCGGTTAACGCCTTGTGGTGGAACTTTTACGTATCGTTTGCGGCCCATAAAAAATATCACAGTTGCAAGCGCCATTAATATGCCCGGAATACCAAAAGCCAATTTTGGTCCAAAATTTGCGTAAGTCCATGGGATAGCCACAGTTGATATCATTGAGCCTGCGTTGATGCTAAAATAGAACCAGCCGTAAACCTTTGAAAGCAGATCCTGATTGCTGGCATCAAACTGGTCGCCTACGTTGGCCGAGACGCAGGATTTAATACCACCTGCACCAATAGCAACTACGAGCATGCCGATTTCAAAGCCGCCGAGACTGGTATCGAACATTGATAACAAAAGATGTCCCAGGCAGTAAACCATCGAGATGTATAATATGAGCTTGTATTTGCCTGTAAACCAGTCGGCCACCATGCCGCCCACAAATGGCAATGCATATGCTACCATAACAAACAGGTGGTTTAGCTTATTGGCATGTGCATCGGCCTGCTGCGATAATGCGGCAGCACCTGTAGGATTGAAAAATTGTTTTACTAAAAAGAGCGTAAGGATAGAACGCATACCATAAAAACTGAAGCGCTCCGCGGCTTCATTCCCAATAATAAACGGGACACTCCTGGGAAATCTTGATTTGGAAGGCGTTGAGGCAGTCGGGCTTTCTTGCATATTTTATAGCGTAAAATTTTACTAAAGTAATATAATTCCTGTAATTCAAAATTAAATACCGAAAGTGTTCTTAAAATTGGTTTTATGTTGATTGAGTTGATTAGTTGGATTAAGTTAAAAGTAAACCGGGCGCAACTACTCACCTAATCAACCATTCACTAATCAACCAAATCACTCATCCTTTTTAACGGCAGCCCGGTCTATCGCTCCTTGTTTTTTTGGATCAATGTAGTCAGCGTCGTGGTTATCAGGCACGTTTCTCATGTCAAGGTTGTCAACGTAAACCCAATGGCCGTTTTTTAGCTTATACCCATCATAGGTAAGGTCGGGGCCATAAGTATCCTTTTGGTTTTTTAACTTGGGATCGGGTGGCGAGAGGTGGTCAAATACAATTAAATCCTGTTCGGGTACATATCTTAGCAGCATAGAAGCCTGGCGGGTATATTCAAATACTATCCTGTCGCGGGTTTTGCCATTCCCGTCAAAAACGGGCATACCCAATACAGGTTTATTATCTTTAAATGAAAGTACTTCGATAACCTTTTTGGTTGAGTTTATATTGTTCCCTTTCCAGCCAAGCAAAACATAGTACAATTTGGGTGTATAAACCGGGACGATCCTATAATATTCAGCCCCAACCCACTTTAGGTTATCAGCCACTGTGTCTTCGGGATGTTTTATTTCGAAAGTATCATCATTAAGCGGGTACATCTGTAAATTACCGCCTGTATTTATTTGTATGGTGCCATAAAAGCGGTAACTGCCATCCTGGTTAACAACCGGCCAGCTTATGATGCGAAAACGGTTATCGGGCGAATTGATAATAGTTACGCTTTTTAGCGAATCAAAAGGGTAGAGGAAAGAGTTGGGTACTTTTAAGGCACTTACCAGGGTTTTAATAAAAGTATAATTTGCATTTTTACGATCAAGCTCCTCCTCTTCATTGATGAACTTATTGCCTAAATCCTTCAAACTATCTTCATAAATTTGAAGTTGCTTAATGCGCCCGTTTTCATCGG
>JABDCF010000163.1 GCA_013288235.1 Bacteroidota bacterium
CGGTGCAATGAGCGATGGTAGCGACCAGATCGGCGGCAAAGAGTACGAAGCCCCTGTAGCCGACGCGACAAGAAATGTATTGACCGCAGCGCAACTGAAGCTTTATACAGTTGGCGAAATGTCGGCGCCATGCCCTGGCTCGCCCGGCTGTCCTACAAACGTTTTAACAGGTGCAAAGTCTGAATAATTTATTAGCTATATGTCTTTAGCCTATGCCTTAAATATTGCTTCTTCGGCTTCCGGTGTCCTTCCTGTACTTGCAGCGTTATATAACTACAAGTCCCTGGATAAAGTACTAAAAATAGCGGCAGTGTTTTTCCTTGTATCATCATTGTTTGATTGGATACTTGAACTAACAAAGATGTGGACGAATAACAACCTGCCCGCTATTCACCTTTTCACAGCTATAAGCATAGTGTTTTTTGCGGCTATTTATTATCATGCCTTTTTTAAGCCTGTATTCAAAACGGCTATAATTATTCTATCAGCATTTGCAATGCTGATAGTTATATTTAATGTAATTTTTATCGAGGGAATATGGGAATATCCGTCCTTATCCATCACTGTATTGAGCGTTTTGCTGATATGTTTTTCATTGGCGTATTTTTACCAGATATTTAACAGGCAGGAGTTTATACATATCGAAAAGCAGGGCTTATTCTGGATAAATGCAGGAGTACTGCTATATTTCTCGATAAATATTTTTTTATTTATGCTTTTACGAAAGATCATAGCGGCCCACCAGGAAGAGGGTTATTTTATGATCCACATTATTACCAATATCATCGCTAACATTTTATATTCAGTCGGATTCCTTTGCAAACCCCAGAAAACAACCTCATACCAGTATTAATTATCGGTACACTGGTAATTGTTATACTTATTGTTTTTTTATTCTTTTTCGTGATCATTTACCAGCGAAAGATGATAAAGAACCAGGTAGAGTTACGCAAAATGCACGATGAAAAGCAAACCGACCTATTGAATGCCGTTTTTGAAACACAGGAAAACGAACGTAAACGGCTTGCCGAAGACTTGCATGACAGTGTTGGCCAGGTGCTATCGGCAGTAAAACTGAATCTGCACCGGCTCGAAAAAAATTGCGATGAAATTACACGCCCTTTATTGGCCGATACCCGCAAATTAACAGATGAATGCATACAGGAGATCAGGAATATTATACACAATGTTTTGCCCCCGGTACTTACTGATTATGGTTTGCTGGAAGCGCTTGAAGGCCTCTGCATTAAAATTGAGCAAACTACAGCTGTTAAAGTAGAATTCAAAAAAAAACTAAGCAACATCCGGTTCAAGCCAGAAATTGAGCTGGCCTTTTACAGGATAGCCCAGGAGCTTTTCAGCAATGCCATTAAACATTCAGAGGCTACAAGTATTCATTTAACGCTCGCCAACGAACCGGGATGGCTGGTGATGGAATTTAAGGATAACGGCAAAGGTTTTAACATTAACCAGGTAAAACATGGCTTTGGCTTAAAAAACCTGGAAAGCCGGGTACAGCTGATCGGCGGGGAAATTAATATTTACACCAAACCCCAAAACGGCACAATTACTATTATCAGGATAAAGATGGAGGTTTAGACGTGAGATATGAGATTTGAGACGTGAGACATAGATTAGGGCAAAGGCCAATGTTATTAAGTTGGGAAATGGCTCCAGGGGAGCCAAATATTGGTAGAAAAACAGGCAAGCTAAAACCCCGTGCCGTTAGGTACGGAACCTGGCGAATGTTGCGTACCTGACGGCACGTTAAACGATAGATTAATGTTTTTCTACCGATATTTCGCGCCTACAGCGCTAAGAACTCCTCGTTCAAATTAAGTTAAACCCACATTTGTCTCATATCTAACATCCCATATCTCAAATCTTTCCCCTATATTTATTCAAATCTTATACTCATGGAAAAGATCAGGTTAGCTATTGCAGATGATCATAAAATATTCAGGAACGGCTTAAAGGCCACGCTTGAAGATTGTGACGATTTCGATCTGGTGCTGGAGGCATCAAACGGCAAACAGTTGATTGCCATGTTGACCTCCGTAACACCCGATGTAATATTGATGGATATTAAAATGCCCGAGCTTGACGGCATACAAACCACGGCGCTGGTTAAACAGAAGTACAGCCAAATTAAAGTACTGGCGCTTTCGATGTTTAACGAGGATAAATATATTATGGATATGATGAAGGCTGGTGCATCAGGCTATTTGCTGAAGAACGCCGAGCCCGAAGAGATCATCGAAGCCATATTAACCGTTTACCAGAAAGATTATTATTTTAATGAACACCTTTCGGTAACCCTTATAAAACAACTGGCCGGCAATAGCCAAACAGGCAATACCGCCCAATCGCTGGCTGATTTTAACGAACGCGAGATAGAAGTACTGAAGCTGGTTTGCCAGGAATACTCGAACCAGGAAATTGCCGATAAAATATGCCTGAGCGTACGCACCGTTGAAGGCTACCGTGCCCGCCTCTTCGAAAAAACCAAATCAAAAAACCTCGTCGGCCTGGTAATATTTGCCGTGAAGACGGGGATTATTAGTGTGTAGTTTTTAGTTCATGGTCCATAGCTCATAGTTCATAGCAGGACAAATGCAGCTACCATGAGCCATGGACCATGGTCTATAAACTCCCTCACACTTCCTCAGTAATTTTCTCGCCTATCTGTTGCCTCCACATGGCGTAGTACAGGCCTTTTTGCGCCAAAAGGTCGTAATGTTTGCCTGATTCGATGATGCGGCCTTTTTCCAATACATAAATATGGTCGGCATGCATTATGGTTGAAAGGCGATGGGCAATTAATATGGTAATATGATTTTCAAATTCAGAAACATCGCGTATAGTTTCTGTAATTTCTTCTTCGGTGATGGAATCAAGGGATGAGGTAGCTTCATCAAACACCAAAATATCCGGTCTGCGCAATAAAGCGCGGGCGATGGATAAACGTTGTTTTTCGCCGCCTGATACCTTTACCCCGCCTTCACCGATAACCGTACTCAACCCTTTATCGGCACGCGCAAGCAGGGTTTGACAGGCCGCACGCTGCAACACATCCATACACTCTTCATCCGTAGCGCCGGGGCGTACAAATTGAAGGTTCTCGCGTATAGTGCCCGAAAATAGCTGGGTATCCTGCGTTACAAACCCAATTTTTTCGCGCAGCTGGTCAAGGTCAATCTCCTTGCTCAGGATGTTGTTGTATAAAATATCACCCTCCAGCGGCTGGTAAAGACCAACCAATAACTTAACGAGTGTAGTTTTACCTGAGCCAGACGGCCCCACAAAAGCAATAGTTTCGCCGCTGTTTGTTTCAAAGCTGATGTGGTTAAGTGCGTTGCGGTTAGCGGTTAAATGCTTAAAGCTTACATTATTAAATGTAAGGGTACTTACTTTTTCCAGCAATACCGGTTTTTCAGGTTTTGGATCGATAGGAGTGCTCAGGATGCCTTCAAAATTGCCAAGGGATACCTGCGCTTCGCGCCACGACTGTATTACGGTGCCTAACTCCTGCAAAGGATTAAAAAGGAAGAAGGAGTAGAATAAAAACATGAAATAACTTCCCGCTGATAATGTCCCTTTGAAAATAAGCATGAGCAGGATCACCACCATTGTGCTGCGTACAAGGTTTATTACTGTGCCTTGTACAAAGCTCATGCTCCGTACATATTTTACTTTTTTTAGCTCAAGCTCAAGTATTTTATAGGTTGTACTATTCAATCGTTCTATCTCCTGCTTTACCAGGCCTAAACTTTTTACAAGCTCAATATTTCGTAATGATTCGGTGGTTGAACCGGCAAGCGCCGTAGTTTGCGACACGATCTTTTTTTGTATTGTTTTAATTCGTTTGCTTAAAGCCATGCTTACAAACATAATGATCGGGATTGCGCCAAAATAAACCAGGGTTACCATGTAGTTTACTTTTATTGAGATCACTATCACAAAAATCATCCCGACAAGGCTCACAAAAAGTACGCTGATAAACGAAGTGATGAAGGCCTGGCAGTCCAACCGCACTTTTTGCAGTATCCCCAAAGTTTCGCCGCTGCGCTGGTCTTCAAATACCTGGTAAGGCAGCTCGAGGGAATGTCTCAGACCATCGGCGTACATTTCGGCGCCTGTTTTTTGTGTGATGATATTGGTAAAATAGTCCTGGAAATTTTTTGCTATGCGCGATACCATGGCGGCGCCTATACCCAAACACACCAGCATTAAAGCCCCATGCAGCCTGTATTCATAACTGTAAACTTTATGATTAGCAGGAACCATGTACAAGTCAACGATATACCTGGTGATCAACGGATCACAAAGCGAAAACGCAATATTAACGCCTGCCAGTACCAGGGCAAGTATAACTACCCAACGGTGTTTTTGAAGATATGATAGAAGTATTTTCATGTACTGTAAATTCTTTTTTTACAAAAATAAAAAAAGGGAATGGCTAACGGGCTCATTCCCTTTAATTTGACATTTTGACTATTTTAAAGATTAATGTTTACATTAGTTAAACCATATTAGCGCTAATGAAAAGGTCTGTTTATTGCATTATTTTTTTAATTATCGCCGCGTTAAACTTATCGGCGCAAAAAACAACGAAAAAGCAAGAATGTGACTTTTTGGGGCCTTTACATTTTCAGGATGGGAAAGCAACTGTTATTATTAAAGCTACTTATAATGATTTTTTTAGAAGCGATGAAGATCCAACGTTCGAAAAGTTAGAAAAACAGAAAAAGCTAATATATAAAGATTATTTTTCCAGGTGTTGCAGTGGAAGCGCAATAGCTTTTACACCTGAAAACTGTCCGTATGAATATAGCGGAACAATTAATAAAAAAGTTAATCCTGATCATGTTAAATTCGGGCAAACGGTTTATTTAACCTGCGCGGTTTTTGAAGGGGTAAAAAATTACGACGATACGCCTTTTTTTGTAATAGATAAAATTGAGTCTAAGGAAACTGATACAGCAGAGAAGGAAGATATTAAACCACTTACATACATAAAATCCCAATACATAAATACAGAAAGCGGGTGCGGTTATTTTAGTAATGACGCTGATGCGCTTTCTCGGGACCTAAAATGTGTACTTGTTATAACTCCGCATTATTTAGCTTTTGTTCAAACAGCTGATAATAAATTTATTTATTTCAGTTATGAAAAAAGAGTTACGAATGAAAAAGGATACGTGGATACTTACAAAAATGACCATTCATCATTTGAATTGAATATCAACAAGATAATCGGTAAAAGAGGTACTTCAACCTACAGAAATGGGCGGTTAACGCTTACTATAAACAATGTTAAAACATCGTTTAATGTTTATGGCATTGATGAAGAGTTTGATAAATATAACAAGCCAGATTATTAAAAAAGCCATCTCAAAAATGAAATGGCTTTAAATATTGATTAAAGGCAACACCCTTACACTGTCATAATATCTTTTTCCTTCGCTTCCGAATGCACATCAACTTTGATAATATATGCATCAGTAAGCTTTTGTATCTCATGCTCCCCCGCCTTCATCTCATCTTCTGATACACCTTCAGCTTTTAGCTTTCTTATTTTTTCATTGGCATCCTTACGGATATTGCGGATAGCAATTTTGCCTGTTTCTGCCTCGCCTTTGGCTCTTTTAACCAGGTCGCGGCGGCGCTCTTCTGTCAATGGCGGAACATTAATGCGGATGATGATGCCATCATTTTGCGGGTTTACGCCAAGGTTAGCCTCCATAATAGCCTTTTCAATAGGGCCAAGCAACGATTTTTCCCATGGCTGTACTACAATAGTGCGGGCATCAGGTGTATTCACGCTGCCCACCTGGTTCAAAGGGGTTGCGGTGCCGTAATAATCCACATAAATATCATCCAGCATAGCAGCACTTGCCTTGCCGGCGCGTATTTTTTGCAATTCGCCTTCGCAATGGTCAATGGCTTTGTCCATTAGGGCTTTGGCATCGGTAACTTGTTTTTTAATGAGTTCGCTCATCGGTTCACAGATTTTTGACAAAAATAACAAAAAGTATCATTTTACATTAATTAAAGCTGAACGAAGGAAAGGAAGAAAAAGTATTAATCCTGTAAACGGCTATCTACCCACATAAAACGCTGGCCTTCTATCTTTTAGCAAGTCGTTAAATTCATTAAAAGATTTATCGCGGGTTAATAAGGGGTCAATTTGCAAAGTAATAACCTGGTCGCCAGCTTTATCAGCCTGTTCAATAGCTTCTCCAGTAAAGTTATAAAGCACCGAGCGGCCGGTAAAAGTGAGCGATTGGGTGCTGCCATCTTCAAGGTCGCGCACTTCGGTCCCGCAGCGGTTGGCTACAGCTACATAAACTTTATTTTCCAGAGCCCTGGCGGCCATGCCTATCCCCCAAACGTTTGACACCAGGTTTGACGGACATACAGTTACATCTGCGCCAAGCAAAGCCAGGCTACGCGCAGCTTCCGGGTAACGCCAGTCGTTGCAGACCATTACGCCAACTTTACAATCCTTTAACGGATGCTGAACCACAAAAAATCCCGAATCCCCTTCGCTAAAACATTCCTTTTCACGATAAAAAAGATGGGTTTTACGGTAGATTTTAGTAGTCCTATCAGGCGAGGCTATGATAGCAGAATTATACACTTTATCGCCGCTTTTCTCCGCAAAACCGGCTATGACCATAGCTC
>JABDCF010000164.1 GCA_013288235.1 Bacteroidota bacterium
AATTGTTTTGCGTTTCAGCTCATCCAATGCCTTGAATTCCTGGTGTATTTTTGAGCGGGTAACATTATCCAGTGCGCCAAACGGCTCATCCATTAACAAAACTGCCGGATCGGCAACCAAAGCCCTTGCCAGGCCTACACGCTGCTGCTGGCCACCACTTAATTCGTTGGGATAAGCACTAAGGTAATCTTTGGACAGGTGAAGTTTATCCATCAGTTCGGCAACCCGTTTTTCAGTCCGTTTTTTATCCCATTTTAATAGCTGTGGAACTATGGCAATATTTTCGGCAACGGTATAATGCGGAAACAAGCCGTTGTTTTGCAGCACATAACCTATGCCGCGCCGCAAAATCTCGGGCGATTGTTCAAAAATATTTTTACCATCGATGAAAATTTTACCGTGGGTTGGCTCTATAAGCCGGTTGATCATTTTCAGCGTTGTGGTTTTACCGCAGCCGCTGGTGCCTAAAAGAATAAGGTTTTCATGCTCCTTTACTTCGAAAGAAATATCATCTACCGCCTTTACGTTGCCAAAGTGTTTGCTAAGATGTTCAGCCCTTATCATTGTGAATGGTTAAGTATCCAGCGCCATAAATAAATTATTCAACGATTCAGCATACAGCGGGTGGGCAAAAACACACCAGCGTATCTCTTCGTAGGTAATACCGCCCATCATCGCCATTTGCAGTGTGGTCATGGTTTCGCCGCCCTCGGCGCCTAAAATGGTTGCGCCTAATATTTGTTTGGTATCAGCATCAACTATGGCCTTCATAAAACCACGGGTATCGCCGGTTTCAATAGCCCGCGCTACGTAGGCCATAGGCAGTTTTGCCACTTTATAATTTAGCTTTTGTTTTTTTGCTTCCGTTTCGTTTATGCCGATACATCCCAGCTGCGGATCAGTAAACATGCAATAAGGTACCGGCCTGTTTTTGGTAGTCAGTTTTTCACCCTTAATAAGGTTGCGGTAAACAATGGTATAATCGTTATAGCTGATGTGTGTAAAAGCCGGGCCGCCCTTTACATCGCCCAGGGCATAAATGCCTTTTATATTGGTTTCCAGCTTGTCATTTACTTTTATCGCTCCGCGTTCATCGGTTTCAACCCCTGTTTTTGCCAGGTTTAATGCTTCGCTTTGCGGCATACGGCCAACCGCAATTAGTACATGCGTGCATTTTATTTTTTCTTCCTTATCGCCAATTTTGATGCTTGCAGTTATCTTCCCGCCTTTTTTTTGTTTGAAGCCGGTAGTTATAGCATTGGTACGAATGGTAATATTTTCGGCTTTTAGAATTTCAGTCAACTCTTCCGAAACATCTTCATCCTCCCGGGATACTATCCTGCCCGACTTTTCAATAATAGTAACTTTACTTCCAAAACGACGGAACATCTGTCCAAACTCCAAACCGATATAGTTACCGCCGATGATCAGTAGATGTTCAGGGACATGGTCAAGATCAAGGATAGTTGTGGAAGTTAAATAATCGATATCGCCCAACCCTTCAATTTCAGGGATGAACGTTTTGGCCCCGGTATTTAAAAATACCAGGTCAGCTTTCATTTCATTTGTTTTGCCGCTATCGTTCAGCTTTACCGAAATTGTTTTATCACCTATAAAACTGGCTTCGCCAAAAATAACGTCAAGGCCTTTTGTGGCCTCCAGCCCTTTTTGACTGCCATCCCTAAACTGGTGTACAATTTCGTCCTTACGCTTTTTTATATTCGGCATGTCTACCGAATAGCTTTTTATTTTAACACCAAGCGGCGAACTATTACCCGCCATGTAAGCCATTTTTGCCGATGCGACCCACGTTTTTGTAGGCGTGCAACCATCATTTACACAAGTACCGCCTATCCAACGCTTTTCTATCAGCGCCGTTTTTTTGCCTGCCAGCGCCAGCTTTTTTGCCAGCGGACCGCCGGCCTGCCCTGCGCCAATTACTATCGCATCGTATTGTTTCATGCTATTCGGTTACTTTAACTCCCTTCCAAAACGCAACATAACCGGTAATGTTTGCTGCGGCAGGTTTTGGATCGGGGTAATACCAGGCAGCATCAAGATTTTGCGTTCCGTCAACCTCAAGGGTATAATATGAGGCGAGTCCCTTCCACGGGCAAACGGTATGTGTATGCGAAGGTTGCAGGTATTCGTGCTTTACGCTGTCTTTCGGGAAATAATGATTGTTTTCAACTACCACTGTGTCATTGCTCTCAGCAATCACCTGGTTATTCCATATAGCTTTCATAATATTGGTTATATTTAATATTTATAAAGATAGGGGGTTAATAAGATATATGGAAGTCGGAAAGTCCGAAAGTCGGTAAAGTCCGAAAGAAAAGAATTATTTTAACTCTCAACTTTCGGACTTCGCAAAAATCAATGCAGCTTCTTTCGGACTTCCGGACTTTACCGACTTCTGGACTCAAACATCAATCATCGCTTGTATCGCCATTGCCATTATAAGCGCTTTTGCGCACTAAGGGCATGCCGGTAACTTTAAACAGGTCGTCCAGTTTCATAAGGCTGCCGTTTGACAGGTTTGTTAATAGTACAATGGTAATATCATCCTTTATGTCCCGCAGGTAAATATGCCTGAAACCATGCCACCAGCCGGTATGATAGATCACCTGCTTACCGGGCGCCTCGAATATGCGCCAGCCATAGCCGTAACTAAAATGGCCATGTATAAATGGGTTGCGCGGCACGTATGCCGAATCCATGGTGGCTTGTTTTAATAACCTGCCATCGCGCAAAGCACGGTCGAATAAATAAAGATCGCCAACTGTGCTGTAGATACCTTTATCGCCAACAGGGCCATCCAAAAAATTTTGCGCTACCGAATAACGCCATTGCCCCCTGTCGTGCCCAACAACATCAACCGGTATTTTGCTGTAAACTGCTTTCGAATAAACAGCGGTATGCGCCATGCCTGAAGGGATAAAAATGTGTTCCTTCATAAAATCGGCGTACGATTGGCCTGTTATCTTTTCGATGATTGAACCCAACACCATAAAATTGGAGTTGTTGTATAAAAACCTTGCATCCGGTTTATTAAAACGGTTAGGTTTATATTTTGCTATTAACGCCATCTCATCGGCATTTGTGATGCCTTTCCGCTCGTCCCAATGATTGGCCCGGTAAAGGTCATCGGTAAAATAAACGTAATTCATCATGCCTGAGCGGTGCGTTAGCAGCAAACGGATGGTAACGCCATCGTATGGAAAATCGGGGAAATATTTTTTAACATCATCGTCAAGACTAAGCTTTCCCTGTTCCAGCAGCATTAAAATAGCAGTGCCGGTCATTGTTTTTGAAACAGAGGCCAACTCAAACTGCGAATTTATTTTTAAGCTGTCGCGATGCAGGTAATCGGCCCAGCCAATGGCTTTTTCATATATAATTTTGCCATGTTTGGCCACCAGCACATTACCATTAAAGCCGCGTGTTCTATGCAGTTCCTGCATTACGGCATCAATACTTTTACTTGCATCTTTTGAATCGTAAGCCAGCAAAGCTTTGGGGTCGAACGGTTTAGCAGGCGGCGCGGAACTTGTATCCCCGCCATTATTATTTGCTTTCGAAGAGCAGGAAATCAAAAAAATGGAACAGGCCGCAGCCATTAAAGTAACTTTACACACAAATCTCATAAACAAAATCACAACTATTAAACGAACGCGAAAATCAGAAATTATAACGCAGGGATGAAAGAATGTTTTAATATTTTTTCATTTAGTTAACATTCTCTTTATAAATTGCATGGATGAAACTGTTTTGCAAAATATTATTATGCCTGGCAATTGCTTGCAATTGTTGCGCCGCATTTGGCCAAACCGATGATGCACAATCGTTGGTTAAACAAGCTGTGCAGTTTAATAAGGATGGCCAATTCGCCAATGCTATAGATAAATATAACCAGGCGTTGAAACTCGATTCTAATAACATTTATGCAAATTACGGGATAGCTTATTCCCTTTTAGCCGCAGGGAACGGCAAGGATGGCATCCCTCATCTTGAGAAGGTCATCAAGGCAAATACCTCGCTAACTCCTGATGCTTATGATCTTTTGGGAAGCATTTACGACAAAAACCACGAAACGGAAAAAGCAATAGATGCCTATAATTCCGGGATAAAGGCTGATCCAAAATCTCAGTCGCTTTATTATAATTTAGGGTTGGTTTACTTTCGTGATAAAAAATATGCTGACGCCGAGAAGTGTGCTATCGAAGCCATAAAGATCGACCCGAAACATGCCAGCAGCCAGCGGATGTATGCCCTGGTTTGCTTTCATCAAAATAAGCGGGCTAATGCTTTGCTTGGCTTTTGCAGCTTTATTTTACTTGAGCCAAACACTGCGAGGAGCGCCGAAGCTTATGGCAACATGCAGCATATTTTACAGGGCGGCACACTTAAACCAGCCCCAGGCGAAGCCCCGCTTGCCAATGACGCCGCCACTATTGCCCTTAACCAGGCCATAACACAAAGCGTTGCCGGGGCCGCCCGGGAGAAACATGCGACCGCCACCGACGAGCTGACAGCGCAATTGAAAAACATATTTAACGCGGTAGGCCAGTTGGCTGAAAAACAAACCGGGGATGACTTTTTCAGGAAATATTACGCGGCTTACTTTTACCAGTTGGTGCAAACGCAAAATATGCCGGCATTTGCCCGGCAAATAAGTTTAAGCACGCCCGAAAGCGTAGCATGGGCAAAAGCCAATACACAGCAAATGGCCGATTTAGATGGTTGGTTGAAAAGTACCGCGAGAGGTTTCGAATAAATATTTTTATATATTTAGGCATGAAAACCTTAGCCAAAATTATTCTTTCGTTTTGCATTTTCGTTGCCAGCACATCAGTTTGTTTATGCCAGGATGTTAAAGCGCTTATTGACCGTGGAATTGCTTTAAATGACAGTGGAAAATATACTGAAGCTATTGATAAATATAAAGCGGCCTTAAAAATAGCCCCTGAAAATTTGCAGGCACAATACGAAATGTCGTACACGCTTTTTAGTAGTGGAAGGCCTGACGAAGCTATCCCTTTATTGGAACACGTTGCGCCAACAAACACCTATGCAGAAGCATATGATCTGCTTGGCAGTATTTATGATGACAAAAAAGACTTTGAAAAGGCAATTGGGTATTATCAGCAGGGAATAATTGCGTTTCCCGACTATCAACGGCTTCGCTTTAATATCGGAATTTCCTATCTAAGGCAAAAAAAATATCCTGAAGCAGAGCAAGCGGCTATTAAAGCTATTGAGCTCGATCCGAAACACGCCAGCAGTCAGAGGGTTTATGCACTGGCAATGTATGGCCAAAATAAAGGCGTGGCTGCTATTATGGGTTTTTGCAGTTTTTTAATACTTGAGCCGCAAACGCAACGCTCGGCGGAAGCTTACCAGTACATACAAAAAATTATCCAGTCCAAAGTCAAAGTGGATACTGCAAAAGGTGCCAATAAGGCGATGACAATCTATGTTCAGGATAATAAAGGGGCCGATACAGACGAATTTACGCTGGAAACCTTTCTTTCGATGGCAGCAGCTATGCCCACAATCGACACAATAAAAAATCAATCCGGCGTTGACATACTGAATGAACAATTAAATTCGATATTCAAGATAGCAGGCGAACTATCATCCAAAAGAAAAGTAAAGGATTTCTTTTGGAAATTCTACGCCGATTTTTTTTATCAATTATCAAAAAGTGATAACATGCCCGCTTTTGTAAGGTTGGTAAGCTTAACAGGCTATCGCGACGATAACCTAAAATGGTTTAAGGATAATAATGACAAGTTAACTTCATTGAGTAACTGGGTGACAAATACGAAGCGGGAATTCTAATAAATAATTTATGCATAAAAGACAACTCTTAGAGTTTACATTATTAACTATCCTTTTACTGTCGGGTATATGCGTGAATTTTAAAGTGCCGTATTTTAAGTACGGGATAGCGTTTAGCGGATTTTTTCTTGGTATACTTTATTTTAACCTGGGATTTTGGCTATTTGCAAAGTTTTCTATTTCGTTAGTAAACAGGATCATCGCCGGGCTGTTTTTCGCAGTAAATATTTTAGACTGGATGTTTTGTTTACTAAACTGGCCTCTTTGGAACTTATATGCCATTATTAGTTTTATAGGATTGCCGTTAATTATTATAATATGTGTAATTAACCGCCAAAAAACGGATTATAAACAATTATTGTTCAGAAGTATTTTCTTCCTCATCGTCCTCACAATGATTTATAGTTATAGGCGATTTTCAAGCTAAACTCAACAATAATATTACTGTTTTTATATTCCCTTCCATCATATAAAAATATAACTTTGCCCCAGCAAAAAACACATATTTCATGAGTTTCAGAACCGAACACGATACCATGGGCGAGGTACAGGTACCTGCCGATAAATACTGGGGCGCACAAACCGAACGGTCGCGTAATAACTTTAAAATTGGGCCCGAAGCATCTATGCCGAAGGAAATTATCGCCGCTTTCGCTTATCTTAAAAAAGCCGCCGCTTATACTAATACCGACCTTGGGGTACTTCCTGCCGAAAAACGCGACCAGATAGCCGCCGTTTGCGATGAAATACTCGCGGGCAAATTAGCCGGCGAATTTCCGCTGGTGATATGG
>JABDCF010000165.1:0-1014 GCA_013288235.1 Bacteroidota bacterium
GAAAAGTTTGCCATCCCATATATACTTTTTACTTTGTTATACGTGGTATTCAGTTCAATGATCTATCCTTTGCTCATTCCACTGCTCAATACCCTCTTTGCCTCAAAAGGTGCCGTGGTTGTCGTTGCTGTAAAGCCGCATGTGTTCCTGGATATTACCGGATGGTTTAAATATTACATGAGTTTTTTTATTAAACAGCAGGGCGAGTGGGGCGCATTGAAATATATATGCATCCTCATTATTATAACGATGTTCATCGGTAATTTTTTTCGGTACTTGTCTGCCCGTACTATGGAAAATTTGCGGCTGCATACCTTGCTGAACCTCCGCCGTACCGTGTTTGATAACGTAATGGATATGCACCTCGGCTTTTTCAATAATCAGCGAAAAGGCGATATTATTTCCAAAATTGCTTCAGATGTGCAGGTAGTCCAGTTTTCCGTAACCGCTACTTTGCAGGTTATTTTCAGGGACCCCGCGCAGATGATCGTTTTTATGATTTTGTTGTTCATGACATCGGTAAAATTAACCCTATGGTCTTTACTCGTGGTGCCTGTATCAGCATTTATCATTTCTAAAATCGTAAAAAAGTTAAAATCGCAGGCTACCATTGCCCAGCAAACTTATGGTACCATGATCAGCTACCTGGACGAAGCACTGTCTGGTGTAAAAATTGTAAAAGCTTTTAATGCAACCGACTATATAAAGGCAAGGTTTGACCGCGAAAACACCAGGTATTCAAAAATATTGCGATCAATGGCTAAACGCCAGCAAGCTGCATCGCCTGTATCCGAAACACTGGCTATTGCGATGATCTCGGCTATCGTAATGTATGGCGGGTATCTTATTTTAAACAAAAAATCCGACTTAAATGGTGGCCAGTTTGTAGCCTATATAGCCATTTTTTCGCAATTGATGCGCCCGGCCAAGTCCATATCCGATTCATTCAGCAATATCCACAATGGTATTGCTGCAGGCGAACGTGTTTTGGCTTTAATAGACGAAAAGCCACTC
>JABDCF010000165.1:1024-6492 GCA_013288235.1 Bacteroidota bacterium
CCACTCATAGTTGACGCGCCTGATGCCGTTGTTATTAATGGGTTTAATGATAGTATTGAGTTTAAAAACGTATCATTTGCTTACCAGGATAAACCGGTTTTATCAAATGTTAATTTTATAGTGCCAAAAGGCAAAACCGTAGCACTGGTTGGCCCTTCAGGCGGAGGTAAATCGACATTAATGGACTTGATCCCAAGATTTATCGAGCAGCAATCAGGCGAGATACTGGTTGATGGTAAAAATATTCAAAAGCTTAAAGTTAATTCGCTTCGCGCGCTAATGGGGGTTGTGAACCAGGAATCAATCCTGTTTAACGATACCATTTTTAACAATATCGCCTTTGGCAAAACCGATGTTACTATTGAGCAGGTTGAAACTGCCGCCCGCATTGCCAACGCGCATAACTTTATTTTAGAAACAGATAAAGGGTACGAGACCAACATCGGCGACCGCGGCACAAAACTATCGGGTGGCCAGCGCCAGCGTATCTGCATTGCCCGCGCGGTATTAAATAACCCGCCAATCATGTTGCTTGATGAAGCGACCTCCGCGTTGGATACCGAATCAGAAAAATTAGTGCAGGATGCCTTGAATAACCTGATGAAAAACCGCACTTCGTTAATTATTGCCCACCGCCTTAGCACCATACAAAATGCTGATATTATTGTGGTGCTTGAAAACGGCAAAATTGTTGAACAGGGAGATCATCACCAGTTAATTAACAATAACGGTTTGTATCGCCGATTGATAGATATGCAAACCTTTAACGCTGATTAAACGCCACGTTTTTAGATTATATCTAAATTTTTACACTATTTCCTCCGCACAAACACAACATTGTTGGGCACAAATGTGTTTACATCTAAATTGTTACGTTATTTTAATGCGTTTTAATTAAACTTTGAAAGTTTAAATTGTCTAACGGAAATAAGCCCGATAATATGTCTAATAAATACCCCGTTTCCTACCAAACAAAATCAGCTGTATTGTTTGTGATATTTAACAGGCCCGATACCACTAAGCGGGTATTTGAGCAAATACGGGCAGCTAAACCCAAACGGTTGTATATAGCTGCCGATGCCCCAAGGCTTGGTTCGGCAGACGATGAGTTATTGTGCAGGCAGGCAAAGGAGGTGGTAAGCGTAATTGATTGGGAATGCGAATTAAAGACACTTTTTAAGACAGAAAATGCGGGGTGTAAAAATGGGGTATCCTCGGCTGTTACCTGGTTTTTTGAGCATGAAGAAGAGGGTATAATATTGGAGGATGATTGTTTGCCGGCCAATAGTTTTTTTAAATTTTGCGACACCCTTTTAGAAAAATACCGCAGTGATACCCGCATAAGGCATATCACAGGCTGCAACCCTCACCAGGGAAAAAAATGGGGCACCAGCACTTATTATTTTTCGAACATGACGCATGTTTGGGGCTGGGCAAGCTGGAAAAGGGTTTGGAATGACTATGATAAAAACCTGAACAAGTATAACAAGGATGAAGTAAAGGAGCAATTGGGGAATATTTTTGATGACCGTTTAATTGTTGAATCGTGGGAGCGTATTTTTGAAGAGGTAAAAGCGGGTAAAATTAATGCATGGGGCTACCAGCTTGATTTTGCCAACTTTTTTAACAATGGCCTTACCATTATTCCGAATGAAAACCTGATCTCGAATATTGGTTTTGGCGCAAACGCTACACATACCATTGACGAAAGCAGTATATACGCCAATTTACCTGTTACTGAGATCGAAGAAATAACCGACCCTATATTTATCCTTCCCGAAAAACAAGCCGATCTGATAGTTTTAACCCGCGATTTTAATATTGAAGAAAAAAGGCGCAAAGAAAACTCCTTTAGCAAAAAGTTTAAAAAATGGGCAAAACAAACGTTTAAACAAGCTGCAGCCTACATGTTTCTTAGTTAACATCAGAAACGGGAGTTATTTGAAAGCATTGCTCCTGTGCGATCCTGTCCAACTGGAAAATAGGCCACAGCCTGGTCATCTATTTCACGCCATTATGTTCTCCCTTTGGTTAGTGCCGTTATAAGTTATGTTCATGTAAAAATTTCGATACATTTGCCCGTATAAATCCAAAAAGATGGGCCTTAATTTTATCAAAAGAATAACTCAGATAAGAAACACGTTAAATGCTATTATCAAAAAGATTGATGACGACAAGGGAATTAAGGTAACCCAGTTTCTTTCCGAACATTTGTTTAACAACCCCAGGTACACGTCTTCGAAGCGACTGAACAGGCACGAATACCAGGTTTCCTCTCAAAACGGAGAAGATGGTATTATCAGCGAGATTTTTAATCGCATTGGCGCTACAAACAAGTATTTTATAGAATTTGGCGTTGAAAACGGGCTGGAGTGCAATACAACAAACTTGCTTTATAAAGGTTGGAACGGTTTATGGATAGAGGGCAGCAAAGAATTTAGCGAACAAATATCGCAACGTTTTAGTGACCTGGTAGTTGAAGGCCGTTTAAAAATTCAAAATGAATTTATCGATGCCGAAAATATCGAGTCTTTTTTCGATAAGGCCAGTGCTCCTGTTGAGCCAGACCTGCTATCTATCGATATCGATTACAACGATTATTATGTATGGCAGGCTATAACAAAATATAAACCGAGGGTGGTCATTATTGAATATAATTCCATATTCAGGCCCGACACGCACTTTGTTGTCAAGTATAACCCTAAACGCATGTGGGACAAAACCAGCCATTTCGGCGCCTCGCTACTTGCCTTACAGCAACTTGGTGACGAAAAAGGTTACTGCCTGGTAGGCTGCGTATTCGCTGGCAGCAATACATTTTTTGTCCGTAAAGATTTGGTTGGCGATTTGTTTGAAGCGCCATACACCGCAGAAAATCATTACGAGCCAAACCGGGATTTTCTTTATTATAAGGCCGGGCATCCTAAGAATTATATGCCTGATTAAGAATCAAGAGTCAAGAAAGATCGCCTTTTTTATCTTGGCTCTTGATTCTTGACTCTTGGTTCTTCTACAAATTATCTAAATTTAAAACCTAAGCCAATTTGCCAAACCTGGTTGCGGTAATCGCCGCCGTACGAGGTATTTTGTGCATTTTGTTCCAAATCAACGGTGTACCTCGCACGCAACTCAACATCGCGGTTAAGGTCAAAGCTTACACCAATAACGCCGTCAAGAATTGCCCCGTTGCCGTAAGTATTATAAAAATGCTCATCAGTTACCACAAAGCCATTATCATAGGTATTGGTGGTAGACACCGGGAAAGAAACCTGCGGGCCGATCAGGAAATTAAACGTTGGTGAAAGATGAAATTTGGCGAGCAGGGGGATGTCGATATAATTGCTTCGCTGGGTAAAATTACCATCGGTAGTCACCGCCGCATATCCTTTTTGCGAATAAAGCACTTCGGGGGCAAAAGACAGCGGATAAATTATAGGAAGGTCGAACGTTAAACCCGCATTAAAACCCACAATAGCACCAGTACTAAAATTTGTATTGTAGGCATTAATTGTATTTGCAATGTTTACGCCGCCGGTTATACCAACCCTTGGTTTATAAAAATCATCATATTGGCTACGTGGCGGCGGGCGCCTTACTCTACGGGGCCCATAATAGTAGCCTTGCGCGCTAACTGAGCCAGCAATCAGCAGGCATATTCCGAATAAAAAAAGTATTTTTTTCATAACATGAATTGTTTTAATATATCCAATAGATTAAAAATTATCCCAAAGGTTTATTCTGGGTTAAAATTTTATATCACTTCACAGGTAAAATCAAATTAAAAACCGTGCCATCAATTTCATATTTAAGCTACATTTGTGCCATGACAGTACTAAAACGGCACTTTACAGTTGCTTTATTTGTTATTATTAATTTTATTGCAATTAACGTTTCCGCACAAAAAGAAAGCTTTATACAATCGTTAGGTCATCAAAACCACTGGGTCGATTCTGTTTACGATAAGATGAACCTCAGGAAAAGAATAGCACAATTGTTTTTTATCCGGGCCAATACCGATAAAGGCAAGGCTTATGCCGATTCGGTTGCAAAAGTAATCAGCAGCCAACAGGTGGGCGGGCTGGTATTTTTCCAGGGAGGGCCTGTAAGGCAGGCAGATTTGATCAATCAATACCAAAAACTGGTTAAAGTGCCCTTGCTAATAGCCATGGATGGCGAGTGGGGGGTAGGGATGAGGCTGGATTCGACCATAAGCTATCCTTACCAGATGACGCTTGGAGCAATACAGGATAACACATTGATCTATAAAATGGGGCGGCATGTGGCTTATGACTTTAAACGCCTGGGCATGCAAATCAATTTCGGCCCCGATATGGATATCAACAACAACCCCGATAATCCCGTGATCGGTTACCGGTCATTTGGTGATAATAAATACAGTGTAGCTGCCAAAGGCATTGCTTATTTAAAAGGGATGCAGGACGAAGGCCTGTTGACAACGGCCAAACATTTCCCCGGTCACGGCGATACTAATGTTGATTCGCACCTTGATTTGCCTTTGCTGCCATTTACGCGCGAGCGGTTGGACACATTGGAAGAGTACCCATTCAGGGAAGCCATAAAGGCCGGCATCAGCGGGGTAATGGTAGCCCATATGGATATACCTGCGCTTGACCATACTAAAGACCTGCCTTCCACTTTATCAAGGCCGATTATAACAGGCGTTTTAAAGGACTCGCTCGGATTTAAAGGCCTCGTAGTATCGGATGCCATGGAGATGAAGGCCGTAGTAAAATATTTTCCTGATGGCGAAGCTGATGTTAAAGCCTTTTTGGCTGGCAATGATGTTATTGAATTGTCCGAAAATTCCGCACTGGCAATAAAAAGGATCCGTAAGGCTATCCGCAATGGCGAAATATCTCAAGAGGAGTTTGAGGCGCGCGTAAAAAAGGTTTTGGCCGCAAAATATTGGGCAGGCTTAAACCATTTCCATGAAGTTTCAACAACCCACTTAACTGAAGACCTTAACCGCCCCGTTGAAAAGCAACTGGTACAGCAATTAAGTGATGCAGCTGTAACGCTTTTAAAAGGCAACGGGCAGGCCTTACAATTGGAGCCTTTCCGTAAAACCGCCATCATCAGTATTGGCGTTACGCAGCAAACTGTTTTTCAGCAGCAATTGAGCAAACTATACATTTACAGCGATTTGTTTGTGGTGGGCAAAAACTCCCCGGCTGATGAGCTAAAAGCATTACTGAAAACATTGAAGCAATATGAACAGGTTTACATAAGCATAAATGATACCCGCCTGCGCCCTGCAAGCAAGCTTGATTACAGCACTGATGTAATATCATTTATTACCGAACTTGTGCAACACAGAAATACCGTGACGAGCGTTTTTGCAAATGCCTACACCATTGCTGGTTTACCAGGGATTGAAAAAAGCGGCGCCCTAATGGTTTGCTACCAGATGACGGATGATCTGCAACGCTCGGCAGTACAAGTTATAA
>JABDCF010000166.1 GCA_013288235.1 Bacteroidota bacterium
CGGTATATAACGCCGGAATATGTAAATACAACCGGCCTTACTATTCTCGAAGGTCGTAATATTACCGTGAATGATACCGGGGCGCCGCTGCGTATGCTTGTTACCCAGTCGATGGAAAGGTTGATGGGAAAAGGCAGCGCGATTGGTAAAAGGGTGCATGGCGAAGGCGATACCACAAGCGCTACCGTTGTTGGGGTGGTAAACGATTATGTTTATGGCAATATGTATGGCAAACCCGACCCGGTTATGTTTTTTTCTGGTGCGCCACAAAGTAATACTGTGATGTATGTACGTATAAAACAGCAGGCAGATATTGAAAAAACACTAACTGCCATGCAGGGCGTATTAAAAAAGGATAATCCCGCATATCCTTTTGACTACCGTTTTGTTGATGATCAATTTAGCCAGATGTTTACCTCCGAAATGCTGGTAAGCAAATTGTCGCGGGTTTTTGCATCATTGGCTATCACTATATCTTGTCTCGGTCTGTTCGGATTGGCAGCTTATACCGCCGAGCGTCGTACAAAAGAAATAGGTATCCGCAAGGTGCTTGGCGCAAGCGTACCCGGCCTGGCAGGCCTGCTTTCAAAAGATTTTTTGCAACTGGTTATATTATCATGCGTAATTGCCTTCCCGGTAGCCTATTGGGCCATGCACGATTGGCTTAAAAAATACCAGTACCGCATCGCCATAAACTGGTGGGTATTTATACTCGCTGGCGTTACGGCTGTAGTTATTGCTGTTGCTACTGTAAGTTTTCAATCAATTAAAGCGGCATTGGCTAACCCGGTGAAAAGTTTGAGGAGCGAATAGAAGGTAGTTAGCAGTTTTTAGTGGGCAGTTTGCAGTAAAAATGTTTCTTTGACTTTTATTAAATTACGTGCAACCTAATAATGCAAACAAGCGTCTGTTATTAGGTATTAAAGGGTATCAAGTTAAAACCTCGTATCATGATAAAAAACTACCTGAAGATCGCATGGCGAAATCTACTCAGAAACCGCCTTTACAGCATTATTAATATTGGCGGCCTTGCCGTCGGGATGGCCGTAAGCTTTATGCTGCTGCTGTATGTGTATAATGAATTTAGTTTCGACAAGTTTAATGTAAACGATGCCCGCCTGTACCAGGTGATGCGGAACCAGCCAAGCAACGGCGAGTTAATGACCAGCACAGCCACGCCGGTACCCATGGCGCCTGCTTTATCCAAAGATTTCCCCGAAATTGAAAAAATAGCCCGTACTAATTGGGGCTATGATATTTTGATGAACTATAAGGACAAAGCTGTAAAAGTAAACACGCTGTCAGCCGACCCTTCGCTGCTGGATATGTTCAGCTTTGATTTTATTTCGGGCACTAAAACCAATGCTTTAAAGGATATGTCGTCAATTGTCCTTACCGAATCGGGTGCCAAAGCTATTTTTGGCGATGCAAATCCCATTGGGCAGGTGATTAAATTAAACAACCAGTTCCCGCTGAAGGTCAGCGCGGTAATAAAAGATAATCCTAAAAATTCTTCCTTCTTTTTTAAAGCCCTCATTTCATGGGATCAGTTCACTGCCGAGCAAAGCTGGATAAAAACTTCAGGATGGGGCAATTATTCCTTTCAAACCTACGCTCTGTTAAAGCCGGGAGTTTCATTGGCTTCTATCAATTCAAAAATTAAATATACTGTTAAGCGCTACGACCCGAATAATAAAGAAAATACCATCTTTTTATACCCATTTTCGAGGCTGCATTTATACAGCGACTTTAAAAATGGGATAAGTATAGGCGGCAATATCGATTCGGTCGAAAAGTTTTTATACCTGGCTATAGGCATCCTTTTGATCGCCTGTATCAATTTCATGAACCTTTCCACCGCCCGTTCCGAGCGCCGTGCCCGCGAGGTTGGGGTACGTAAAGCCATTGGCGCCCGCCGTTTTGCGCTTGTGCAACAATTTATGGGCGAATCATTGTTTATGTCGTTTTTAGCCCTCATCATAGCCTTTGTACTCATTTTGGTATCTATATCATGGTTCGACGATATCATCCGCATAAAGCTGGCTATACCTTACACTAATATATGGGCGTGGGCTATCGCCTTGGGGGTTACTATAATTACAGGCCTGGTGGCAGGCAGTTATCCGGCGCTATTTCTATCCTCATTTAAACCGGTAAAAGTGCTTAAAGGCCAGCTTATCAATACCAAAGCGGCGGCACTTCCACGCCAGATACTGGTTGTATTGCAATTTAGCTTTGCCATCGGGCTGATATTGTACAGTATATTTATTTACAAGCAGATAAGTTATATCAAAAACCTCCCTGTTGGCTATGACCGTAACGGCCTGGTTGATATGCCTGATGAAGGCGCTATGGATACTAAATTCGAAAGTTTCAGGCTTGATGCTATTAACGCCGGGGCAATTACCGATGGCGCATTAACATCAGGCAGTATCACTAACGATCAAAGCAGCTCATGGGGAATTACCTGGCAGGGGCAATTGCCGGGCGAAGATAAATTGCCAATTGACCAGATGGCCGTTACCTATCATTTTGTTAGCACTTATGGGCTAAAGCTCATTCAGGGCAGGGACTTTTCAATTGCTTATCCTACAGATAGTTCAGCTATAATACTTAACGAAGCTGCGGTAAAACTGATGCGTTTTAAACAGCCATTAGGCCAAATTGTAAAATACCAGGGAAAAGAATGTAAAGTAGTAGGAGTGGTGCAAAATTTTGTATGGGGATCGCCTTATGAGCCTGTTAAACCTGCAATTATAGGTTTTATAAAGGGGTGGACAGGGAATGTGGGACTGAGATTAAATCCAGCGAGGTCCATATCTGCAAGTCTTGCTACATTACAAAGCATCTATAAAAAGTACAATCCGCAATATCCCTTCGAGTATAAGTTTGCAGATGAAAAGTTCAATGCCAAATTTAATAATGAAAGGCTGCTGGGCACCATGTCGATGATATTTACCTGCCTGGCCATTGTTATATCTTGCCTTGGTTTATTTGGGTTAGCGTCATTCTCCGCCGAGCAACGGAAAAAGGAGATTGGTATCCGCAAGGTGTTGGGCGCAAGCACGGGCAATTTATGGTTAAACTTATCAATGGAGTTTGTTGTGCTGGTTCTAATCTCCTTTGTTTTAGGCGCTTTGGTCAGCGGATATTTGGCTCATGCACATTTTACAAAATATATATACCATACACCGTTAAGTGCTTGGGTATTTATTTTAACGCTGTTTTTAAGTTTAACAATTTGCCTGCTCACGGTAAGCTGGCAAGCCATTAAAGCAGCATGGACAAACCCTGTGCATAGTTTAAGAAGCGAGTAATGGGAAGTTTGCAGTTGGCAGTAGCAGTTGGCAGTTAAGTTAAAAGCAGAAAGACCAAAGCAGAAAGCTAAACGATAAAATCGGTGAAATCAAAAATAAATCGGTGAAATCAAAAAATCATGATAAAGAACTATTTAAAAATCGCCTGGCGAAACCTATGGAGGAACAAATTTTTCTCCATTATAAACATTTGCGGTCTGGCATTGGGTATGGCTTGTAGCATCCTTATTTTATTATGGGTGCAAAATGAGTTAAGCATCGATTCATTTCATGCTAACGGCGCACGTCTGTATGCAGTTATTGAACGCCAGTACTATGATAATAAAGTAGTGGGGCAATACTCAGTACCGGGGGTACTTGCAAATGAATTGAAAAAGGTGATCCCCGATATCCAGTATGCTACGAACTTTGGATTTAATAACCAAAATACATTTAGGGTTGGCGATAAAATATTGAAGTTTGATGGCTCTGCCGCCGATTCCGACTTTTTTAAGATGTTTAGCTATCCCTTGCTGGAGGGTAATGCACAGTCAGCATTAAATACACCTGTAAGTATAGCTATATCGAGAAAGATGGCCGAGGATTTTTTTGGCAGCCCGCATGCAGCAATAGGGAAAACCCTGAAATACGAGAACAAAAAAGATTTTACCATTACGGCAGTTTTTGAAAACCTGCCCCAAAATACTTCTGATAAGTTCGACTTCCTTATCAACTGGGATAATTTTTTGAAAGAAAATGGTTGGGCTAAACAATGGGGCAATAACGGCCCCAAGGCCTTTGTTATGTTGCGGGCGGATGCAAATCCGGCGTTGGTTGATAAAAAGATAAGACTTTTTTTAGATACTTATAATAAAGAACAAAGCAAAGCTTTCAGGGAGCAGTTGGGTTTGCAAAAATTTGGCGAAGTTTACCTCCATTCCGATTTTACAGACGGCAGACCTGACAGCGGCCGTATAGAGTATGTTCACCTGTTTAGCATTGTCGCCGTTTTTATCCTGCTCATCGCCTGTATCAATTTTATGAATTTAACCACGGCGCGGTCGGTGAAGCGGGCGAGGGAAATAGGGGTTCGTAAGGTGGTTGGGGCCGTGCGCGGTGTTTTAATACAGCAATTTATCGGCGAGGCTGTTTTACTTACTTTTATAGCTGTCGCCATAGCTATTTTATTGGTTTTAATACTGTTGCCTGTTTTTAATTCGGTTACGTTAAAGCAAATCGCCTACCCGTTTAACCACCTTTATTTTTGGTTAAGCCTTATTGGGTTAACACTTGTAACTGGTTTTATTTCGGGAAGTTACCCCGCATTGTTTTTGTCATCGTTCAATCCTGTCAAAGTATTAAAAGGCGCTGTAAAATTGAGTACGGGCGCGGCCTGGTTTCGTAAGGGCTTAGTTGTATTCCAGTTTGTGCTGTCGGTGGTGCTTATCATCGGTACCATCGTTGTTTCAAAACAAGTAAATTATATACAAAACAAAAATTTGGGGTATGATCGGGAAAACCTCGTGTACATACCCATAGAGGGCGACCTGATCACAGGATACAAGGTGTTTAAAAATGAAGCATTAAGGATGCCCGGCATTGCACAAGTTACACGGATGTCTGATGCGCCGATAAACTTCGGTAGCACCACGGGCGGCGTTTATTGGGACGGCAAAGACCCGAACCTTAACATTGAATTTAACCAGATATCTGTGGGTTATGATTTTGTTAAAACCATGAAACTGAAAATGGTAAGCGGCCGCGATTTCTCGCGCGACTTTACAACTGATACTTTAGGCTATTTAATAAATGAAAGCGCATTAAAAAGGATAGGTTACGCCAACCCGGTAGGGCGGAAGCTTAATATGTGGGATAACAAAAAAGGTAAAATTATCGGCGTATTAAAAGATTTTCATTTCAATTCCCTGCATGATCCCATCCAACCACTGATAGTAAGGTTACGGGATAGCGACCAATATGGTAATATTTTGGTGCGCACTTTACCGGGACAAACCAAACAGGCAATGGAAACTATTGAGAAACTTTGTAAGGAGTTAAACCCCAATTTTACCTTTACATACTATTTCACCGATGAAGAGTACCAAAAACTGTATAATAATGAGCAGGTAGTTGGCAAGCTTTCGAAAGCATTTGCATTCCTTGCTATTTTCATTTCGTGCCTGGGCCTGTTAGGGCTGGCTATGTTTACCGCCGAACAACGGATTAAAGAGATAGGCATCCGTAAAGTGCTTGGCGCAAGTACGGTTTCGTTATTCAATTTATTATCAAAAGAGTTTTTGATACTTGTTGCAATAGCTTTGTTAATAGCATCACCCGCCGCGTGGATATTTATGAATATGTGGCTAAAAGGCTATACTTATCATACCAGTATGGATTGGTGGGTATTTGCATTGTCCGCTGTATTGTCAGTAATGATAGCATTAGTAACGGTAAGTTTTCAATCGGTAAAAGCAGCGCTGATGAACCCGGTGAAAAGCCTTAGAAGCGAGTGAGAAAAGAGGCAGTTAGTAGTAGCAGTTGGCAGTTGAAAAAATCAATAATTCAGTAAATCAGTAATTCAATAATTCCTTCCCTCATGATAAAAAACTATTTCAAGATCGCCTGGAGAAACCTGAAAAAGAACAGGCTGTACGCGTTTATAAATATCATCGGGTTAACCGCCGGTATTGTTAGTTGCCTGTTAATAGGCGTTTACATAAAGCACGAACTGAGTTACGACCGCTTTAATAAAAATGCTGACAGGATAGTACGGGTAACAATGGACTATAATTTTGGTGGGGGCTACGCACAAAAAGTGGCTGTGACCGGTACCAAAGTTGGGCCGCAATTTAAACGGACTTTCCCCGAAGTAGAAGAATTTGTGCGGATGTTTAAACATTCGAGAGTGGTTAGCTACAAAAACCAGCTATTTAAAGAAGAGAATTTCATGTATGCCGAAGCTTCCTTTTTTAAAATATTCTCTTTCAATATTATTGAAGGTGACGCTACTACTGCTTTGATTACTAAAGATAAGATCGTCATCTCCGAAACCACAGCAAAAAAATATTTTGGCAGCGAAGACCCGATAGGGAAAGTTTTAAAAGTTGGCGATAAAAGCTTCATGGTTTCGGCCGTGGCGGCTGATAGCCCCTC
>JABDCF010000167.1 GCA_013288235.1 Bacteroidota bacterium
TGATTTAGCTTGTTTGTTTTTAAATTTTGAATTGATGAGGCGCTTAAACTGTAAGCTCTTTGCGCCGAAATTAATTAGCATCCCAATCTCTAAATCATATGCTTCCAAATAGTTTATAGCCTAGGCAAGATGCACATCTTCCAGTTGGGTAAGGGCTTTTAGTTCTATCGATACTACTTGCGCTACTAAAAAATCAACTCTACGGGTTCCGATTTGTTCTTTCTTGTAAAATATAGGCATTTCGAATTCCCGCAGAAATGGGATGCCCAGTAGCATAAATTCCTTTTCCAAAGCCCTTTGGTAAATAACCTCCTGGAAATCATTGCCTAAGATTTTGTGAACTTCTATGGCGCACCCAATGATTTTTGCCGTAATATCTGAATATTTGTATTGTTCGTTTATCATCTGAACCGTTGATTTAGCTGATTTATTTGATTGACCTGAATTGATTAAACAAAATGTAAAATTATTTAAATGACTTTTTTTTATGTTGTGGAATTCTAATTCTTTAAAACCATTGCAAAATCATCATAAAAATCAATCAAATCAACTTAATCAACGGTTAAGATAACCTTATTCCCATTCTTCCTTCTCACCCACAATACACCGCCGCCTTTTTCAAGTGCTATCCAGGCATAGCCTTCACCATCGTTGGTTTCTTTTAATGGTTTATCGTTTAACAACACTGCGGTTGGTTTGGTGGTTAGCTTTATTTCCTCGGTGCCGACTTTATCAAAAGTGCGGTAATAGAGGCGTACTTTGTTCGAATCTACTTCGGTAAAATCCACACTATAATATTTATGAAAATGGCCTTTATAGTCGGCCTGCTGGATAACAGAAGTTGTGGATAGGATGTGGTCTTCTACCGGCGCCAAAACCGGATAAGTTGCCATCGCCCTTAAATAATGTCTAACATAATCGCCGTAGCCATCGGTAAGCCAGGGTTCATCAAAAGGGAAGCAGTTTTTGCCGTCAAAGTCAACTGCATAGGTAGCCCAGTTCAGTTGGCGCACAGAATTGTTGTAGTAAGAGGTATCCCCTGTTAATGAACCGTATAGCAATTCATCTGCACCCTGCCTCGCTGTATGGCTTTCGCCGGGTACCGGGTAAACCGATTGTTCATTGGTTACTATCACCCCGTATTTTTTCCATTTATCATTATTAAAGCTGGTGTGTACCCAATTGATGATGCTTTTTACCTGCGTTTTCCATTCGGGGAAATATTGCGGGTGTTCCATCATATAACGGGCGCAGGTCATGGCATTGATTTGTGTCTGGCTCCATTCGCCTACGTCTTCAAAAAACGGCCCCCAACGATTATTTTTGATGGGATATTTTTTAAGCCACGCCAGTATTTTATCAGACGCAATTTTATAAGAAGCTACGTTGCCCTTATTTAATTCTATCAAATCGTAAAATAGTTGAAGGGTAGGCGTAAGGTTGCTGGTATAACATGCTGTATCTTTTGATTTGACAAGCCCATCATCCTGCATTAAAGCCGTTTTACCTGTAAATACATTTACTTTAAAAGGAAGCGGTGAGTGTAGCTCGGTACCTGTTGTTACCTTTGCGGCAAGCGTATTAGCTATTTTTATCGCAGCATAAAGAAAAAGCGGATCATCTTTTATTTTATAGGCGTGTATGAGCGGTTTATAACTGCCGTTTTGCTGTGAATAAAAAGACTGCCCGATAAGATCAAGCGCCCAGCTATCAGCAATGGAATAGATAATGGTTGGCAATATGATCAATGAGTTTCCCGACAGGGAATACATCCCACCAAGCGATGCTTTAAATATTGGCGAAAAGGAATAAGATGTTTCGGCAAACAAAGTATACCTGAACGGGAAAATGTTTTTGGCTGAAAGTGTGGAGGATGTCAATTGGGTAATATTTACCAGGCTGTCTTTACCAAGGCTGTTGTATAAGCCTGAAATCAATACGTAGATTCCGTTTTTAAAAGCGTAGTCTACAGAAAGGGACGCAACCACCGCCGCACTATCTGCCCGGTTTGAGGCAAAGTACGATACTTCACCCTTAAAGCCTGCATCTTTAATATTACCGGCCCACCCAGCCCCAGCGGTAAAGTTTTGCTGATAAACGCCTGAAAATAGCTGGAAATCATAATCCCATTTATTGAAATGGTACATTACCGCACCAATATTTTGCCTGGCGGTCTTACCCGGGCTTACCGCAACTTCAATGGACGATGAGGGGTTGACATTATACTGAACCCGCGCCGCATCACTGCCCGGGCGCTCTTCATAGTCAAAATCAAAATAGTTAAAGGTGTTAAAAATATCATTAGGCGTCCACACGGTACTGATACCCCAGTTGATGCGCTGTCGGCCCATGGTAATGTCCCATTTGCCATTAATATACTCGGCGCTTGCTCTGTCGATGGTGCTATTAAACAGCATGGAGTTTCTATTAACCCAATTTTCGGATAAATTGAGCACGCCGTTCTGAGCAGTCTCAAGCGATGCAAAGCCGGGATAGTCTTTAACTGCATCACCATAATATACGCGGTTGCGGATTTCCAGCCGGTAGGTAAAATGATCGTCGGGCTGGTATTTAAAATTAAGCCGGTTATGAATCAGGTCGAGCGTTTGCAGGTTGGTGATATCGTTTACGAAGCTGATTTGCTCCAGGTACTTTACGTAGCCGTTTACTGTAAATTTATGTACCTGTTTGCTGGTATCACTACCGGTTTGCTTAACGGTATCTTTCTGCGCCAATGCGTACTGAAAAAACAGCAAGCAAACTAATAAAGTAAATATTCGCAGGTAATAGTTCATTGTTTTACATCCGATACTATCTTGCCATCCACCAAAGTTACCACCCTCCTGGCCTTGTCGATCACCCGCTGATCATGGGTCGAGAAAATGAAAGTCATTTTGTCTTCGATATTCAATTTGGCCATTATCTCCAGCAGATTTTCTGTTGATTTTGAATCGAGGTTGGCAGTAGGTTCATCCGCCAAAATAAATCTTGGTTTAGATGCCAGCGCCCTTGCCACCGCCACGCGCTGCTGCTGCCCGCCCGAAAGTTCAGATGGGCGTTTATTGAGTTTATCTTTTAAACCAACTTCGGTAAGCAATTCAATGGCGCGCTTTTCTCTTTCATTTTTTGATGTTTTTTGCAGCAGCATCACAAATTCAACATTCTCGCTGGCCGTAAGCACAGGGATAAGGTTATACGCCTGGAAAACAAAACCTATATTTTTAAGCCGGAAGTCGATCAGCTTGTTCTCGCTCATTTCGGTGATATCTATCCCGCCTATTTTAACATTGCCGCCGGTAGGATAATCCAAGCCGCCGATGAGGTTGAGCAAAGTAGTTTTGCCCGAGCCGGATGGGCCAACGAGTGCTGTAAATTCGCCCTCCTCAACTTTAAGGTCAACCCCGCTAACCGCGTTAACAGGAATGGTATCGGGGTTATAAACTTTTGAAAGGTTGTGTGATTCGATAATATTACTCATGGCGGTTAAATTTTGTGTATCGCTTCTGCGGGTTTAAATCTGAGGGCTTTTATTGCGGGGTAAATGGCCGATAACACTGCGGTAAAGGCTGTCATTAGCGAGACGGGAAGGAACATTGACTGTTTCAATACCGGGAAGATGAAATTGCTGAAACCATATTGCGATAATGCCTGCGAAAATGCAGACAGATCAATACCATGCCTGGCGAGTGAGCCTACCGTGATAATGGTCAGCAATATTCCTGCCGGGATACCTGCGCAGGTGAGCATTACAGATTCAAGCAGGATCATGAAGAATACGCGGGGTTTATTCATCCCTATGGCCATCAGCATCCCGAACTCGCGCTGCCGCTCCAAAACAGCCATCAGCATGGTATTGATAATACCGAACATCAATGCCAGTAATATGATCCCGATAATGATGTACATCATCTGGTCCATAATACCTGTAAGCAGGGCCATTTGAGGGGAAAGTTCTGTCCAGGTTTGTACTAATAATGATTGATATTCGGTCTTCAGCACTTTAGCGATAGCATCGGTTTTTTGGCCGTCTTTCAGTACAACAGCTATCTCGTGGACACCATCGCCAGTAACCAGTAGCCCGGCAAGATCATCAAAGCTTGTAAACACCGTTGATTCATCAAAGGCAGAATTACGGGAACGAAATATGCCTGCGATCCGGAACGAGCCTGCGGTAAGGTCGCCTGTTTTTGATTGGAAAGTAAGTACGATCTTATTGTGCAGCTTGACGCCGAGTTTTCCGGCCAGCTTTTCGCCGATGACTATCTCGTTCTTCTTCAGTCCCGTAAAATAAACGCCTACTATAACGTCCTTTGAAATACTGCTTACTGCCTTTTCGTCGCTGGGTACTACGCCATGTATCTCAACGCCCGAAGCTGTTGACGATGAAGATATCATCCCGGTGGTAACCAACCGGCCCGATACCGCCTTTACATCCTTATCGTTTTTAAGCTTATTGATAATTGCCCGGCCATTTGCAATGGTATCGTTTACGTCTTTATCATCAATAAATGCAGGGTTATGAAATTGTATGTGCGAAAGCTGTGTTTCAACCATGCTGTCAATTTCCTGGTTTACAGCGCCCTGGAAAAACGCCATCATAAACATACCCGCAAACAGGCCAACAGCTACCGATGCGATAACAACAATGCTGCGGGTGCGGTTTCTCCAGATATTTCTCCAGGCTATTTTAAAAAGCATTTTCGTTGATCATTAACTGTTTATGGCCTCAATAACTTTAATTTTATGTATTTTAAATATGGCATATAGTGAAAGCACAATGGCTATCATCAGCACTACATATCCCTGGATAATAAAATTTGAAATATTGGTGGACATTTGTATCACCGGCTCAATATTATAAAGCTCGGTAGATTTGCCCATGTCGCCGGTTAATTTTATAGGACGTATATGGTAATAAAGCACCACGGGGTATATGCAAACTGCGCCCAATATTATACCTACGACTGACATCAGTACCAACTCTATTACTACTACTCCCGCAAGAAGTCCTTTCTTCATACCAATGGCTATGAGGATGCCGAATTCGTGCAG
This sequence comes from Bacteroidota bacterium, assembly GCA_013288235.1. Classification (GTDB taxonomy): domain Bacteria; phylum Bacteroidota; class Bacteroidia; order Sphingobacteriales; family Sphingobacteriaceae; genus Mucilaginibacter. The sequence continues at coordinate 5,053 of JABDCF010000167.1, forward strand.
GCGTTCATTCAGCATCATCAGGATGGTACCGAATATCCCAAAAGCTATCACGAGGTACAGCACGCCGGACATGATGACATTTTGGGCCATTTTTGCCTGGAAAAGCTGGTCGAGTTCGGGGATCATTTCTTTCCAGGTCATCACTTCATAGCCATCGCCTTTGGTTTGGAGGATAAGGTTTTGCTTTAGCTCATCTAATTTGCCCTGGTCATTTATCAAAATTGATATGGAAGTGTATCTGGCACCCGTGCTTAAAAGATCCCTCGCAGCAGCCATTGACAGCCATGCCATTCCTTTGTTCATTTCAGGGATACCGAGTTTTGCGATTCCTATTACGGGATATTTCCCCGATGCCATATTGCCCTGGTAACCCTGCCCTATCAATACAACCGTATCATTTATTTTTAATTTCAGATAGCTGGCAAGGCCTTCGGCAAGTATGATACCCTTATCATTTTCAGCGAGGTATTTTCCTGAGATTATCTTTTGAGCGAGATTGGATACCGAATTTTCTTTTTCGGGATCTACCCCTACAACCATTATCCCTTTGGTACGATCTCCGGAAGACGCCAGCCCGAAAGATTCCAGGCGTGGCGCCCAGGCGGTGACATCTTTTTCATGATCCAGGATGTTTACCAGTTTTGGATTTTGTTCAAATGTGCTGTCAACCGACCGGTTTTCCCAATAACCACTGTGATGAACCTGGATATACCCGCTGGTAAGGCTTACTGTATCGGCAATCAGTTTATCAAATAAGCCGACAACCGCAACACGCATCAATATGGCAAAGATCACCGCAAAGAAAATGGATGAGATAGTAATAAGCGTTCTCCGCCTGCTACGCCACATATTCCGCCATGCCAATTTCAGGTACATCATTTTGCTTTTTTCATGTTTTGGGTAGTGAAAAAATCAACGCTGATGGCCTGGTTAAAAACCGCACTGTTATAAGTGATGATGGTCTCCTGGCCTTTTTTCTCTACCGGTATCATTTCCAGTTTCACGGGCATCACCCTGCCGCCAATAGTTCGTATATCCGAGCCTTGCATCACATTTACCAGTTTATTATCCTCATCAAAAAATTCAAGGCGTAGTTCAAGGTAATCCTTCCGGTCTATCCACATATTTACTTTACTCCAAACCACGGCAGCCGATGGCAACGGTATCATTTCAATTTTCCAGCATTTCCGGCCTTCAATTACACTGTCGCCAACAATTTTATGGTTGTAGTCATCTATCCTCGATGATGCTTTTACCAGGTCATCGTTGGTTAAGTCGGTCCCCATCCAGCTTTGTGACATCATGGATGGCGGAAGTTTTACTACCCGTTCAATATTGGGCAGCCAGTTCCATATTTCTTTAACACGTTTTAAAAATACGGTGCCTGCAT
>JABDCF010000168.1 GCA_013288235.1 Bacteroidota bacterium
ATATGGGCCGGACAACCAGTAACGGGTAGTAATTATGTTGGCGTGCCCACCGATTATTATAAATTTACAGCGGGCGGCAATGTCTATACAAACGTTGCGGGTGAGATTGATAGCGCAACTTACACCGTGAGCCATGATACCGTACACGTTGTTTACACCTACCTTGACCACCAGGAAATGACCGGTGGCATCTACAACAGTTTTTGGGAGGTGACCAACCTCACGGCGCATACAGCCACCATCACCGCCAACTTCATAACGCCCGAAACAGCACTAACAAGTGTTACATATTTAAAAAAGTAGTAGGGAGGCGGACGGTTTATTTCTCTTCAGGTGGGGAAAACGCTTAAAGGCTTTGAATGGTAGTCAAAGACTATGTGCATCGCTCATCTGTAGAGGGAAGCTACCGGTAGTAATGAGCGTCATAAAAAGTAGGCTTACCACGCCCGTAGCGCATGGCGTTTTCTAATTGCCTGATCTTTTTTATCTTTAACGTATGATAGGGCATTTATTACGTTTTAAAGGGAAGGGCTTTTTAGTTATTTTACTTCCCCTGGTATTTGGAATTATCCTTTTCTTGATTTTCGACGGGTTAAACTGGAACGACCAATATGTTTTCTCCACCTCGTTGCTGCTTTCGGCTTTTATAATTTGGTTTTATGATGGCGGGCCTGCGGTACTGCGGGAAGGGTTCGGTAAGGCCCCAAAAAGCCGGCATACTTTTATGTGGATAGCAATAAAATACTGGGCGCTTGTTTTGGGGATAGCAGGGTGTATATTGTTGGGGACTTTGCTGAAAAAATGAGCCACAGATAGTCAAGGACGCGGGCATAGGTTATCCGTAGATGGAAGCTACGGATAGCGGGGATTAATTGTTTCTCAAAAGAATAGCGTCTACCTCTTTTGAATCTAAATAAATAGGATGCTCAATCATAATTCTTAAGATTTCACGCAAGTATTCTTTAGCAATTTCGACTACTGGCATTGTTTGGTTATCAGGAAGGCTAACCTCGCGTTTACTGGCTAATTTTTTTGTACTTCCATGAACAATAGCTGAACGATAATCGTACATTTTTTTAACATTACTAAAAACTATGGATGATTTGTAATTATTCTCACCATGTTCACAGAGCAATGCTGCAATCCGCATAGCTAGCTTATAAGAAATGTCATTCTTTTCATTATCACTTAATAACAGCTCAAGTGCAATAATAAGGTCAATGACAATATCTTCTTCGTTTTCGCGCATCATTGATTTATAGAGGCGCTTAAGTGCTATATCAACCTTATTTTCGAGTTTATCCAGTCTATTAAATAATCGCCTAAAGATAGAAAGTTGTTTTTTTGATACAATTGGAAAGCTATTTCGATTCCAATAAAACTCATCGAATTCAACCGGATAATTTCTTAACATCATTCCATTAATATCTCGTAAATCAGCGAAATATCTATCTGCCCAATCATTGGGATAAATTAATATTTGTGCGAAACCTGAAGTAAAATCAGTTACAAGTTTCAAAATTGTAAAGATTCGCTCAAAATAATTAATCGGATATAACCGCGAATTATCAAAATGAAAAGAGCTGTAAAATGTAGGTTGCCTTATGTATTGGAGATTCTTCAAAACAAATTCATGTGTAGCAGACATATACACACTTTCAACGATATGTGGCGAATAAGTGGTCACTTTATATCTTGCCCGCTGGTTTTCTGAGTTGATACGACGTATCGCTAACTGATCGTTAATTTTGAAATTATCGATATCAAGTTTTAAAAATAAGATCGGTATTCCAAGATCAAAATGTACGATATCGGCGTACATGAAATTTTCCGCCAATAAATATATCTTTTCAAACTTTTTTTTAAAAAATACGAGGCCGTGGATATAATAATAGCGTTCAACAAATGACTCGATGTAGTCCTCAATCAAGAACGAAAAAGTTTTATCATCGGCTTCTTCCTTTCCAGCTAACCGAAAAAACTTAGCATATTCAGGCGTGGATTTCAGTTTTTCAAATAACCAATGAAATTCTGGAAAGTCATGAAGGGGTATTTCAGCAGTGGAGCCTTCGTATCTCGGTCTCCAAAATCTTGATATATCTATTGGTGAAGGATATAATGATATAGAAGGAAATCCAGATTTAGCAGTTTCCAAATTCGGATATTTAGAAATTTTATCTGGGTAAAAAGCCCCTTCTTTGGCGGTTTCTATAAGTGGCAGCGCTTTTTTAACTAATTGGCACAATTTCTGAAAAACATCAAGATTTCTAATCATCGTATTATAATAAGCTTATTCTTGTGACTTGTTCGGTTACTAGGAACTAAAATTACTGTAATTTACGAATCAAATCTAGCTAAAAGTGGTCCTATGGTCAATTCCCAATTTTTTTATAGACACTATAACCAAGAATTATAGAAGCCGATATCTCTACCGTTGAAGGTATTGGTTGTTATTTCTATCTTTATTTATAACATCCTCTAAATCATGCATAACTTGTTTCAATATTTCATTATGCAAGTAGCCTCTTGCCTATTTCAAACTCACCGCTATCTCTTTATTCTCTACATCTAAATAAACCCAATCTAGCCGGCCATCAGGTGGCAGGCAATCGCTCAAACTTAATCCTTCGCTGCAATATTTTAACGCTTTCTTCCCCAGCTTAATAGTCATTTTATACCTGTCCTGACCTGTTTCGCCAAACCAGGCCATGGTAAAAACCTTGTTGGGTTGATTGCGTGGCTGATAGTTAAAATCGGGCACATCAATGCCATCGCACCACAACTGGTTAAACCTACCGTTACAATTTATAAACGCGCGGGTCAGGTGATATTCCAGTTCGCTGCAAAAGTCCTGGGTAAAGGCGGATTGGATATTGGTGCGTAATGGGCTCATTTTTTGTTTTTTAATTTAAAGATTTGTCATTTCGACGAGGAACGAGGAGAAATCTTCGACACCTAACATTACCGCCTTGCATGGCTCGGATGCATGGTGTAAAAGGTTTCTCCCTACGGTCGAAATGACAATTTTTTTTATCTTTTTTTCACTACCAACTGCCAACTCCAACTCAATCCTCCGGCCTCTCCCGCGCATCCGCCATCCTAACAATCCTCGGCTCAAACTTTGCTAACACTTCAACTAAATCACCCTGCGCGGCCATTACGGTGTGTATATCCTTGTAGGCCATTGGGGCTTCGTCCATGTCGCTGCCCATCAGGGTAATGCGTTTATCAAGCAGGTTGGCGGCAATGGCGGCTTTGTCAAGCGTTTTAAAGGCGGCGCTGCGGCTCATTAAGCGGCCTGCCCCGTGACTGGCGGAGTTTATGCTGGCCGCGTCGCCTTTGCCGCGCACCACAAAGCCGGGCGTGCTCATGCTGCCGGGGATAATGCCCAGCACACCTTCGCCGGCCGGGGTAGCGCCTTTGCGGTGTACCATTACTTCGGTTCCGTCGGCCAGCTGCTCTTTCCAGGCAAAGTTGTGGTGGTTCTCAATCATCATTAGCGGCGCCAAACCTAAGGCACGGGCAATTTTGCCGTGTATCTCGTGGTGGTTGGCGCTGGCGTATTCGCCGGCCAGGTTCATAGCAATCCAGTATTCCTGCCCTTCGTCCTTATCCAGGTCAAGCCAGGCCAAATGTTTGGCTTCGGCAGGCAGCTTGGTTTTGGTCATGGCAATTTTGCTGTAATAATCGGCCACGCTGCCCCCAAACCCGCGCGAACCCGAGTGCGAAAGCAGCGCCAAATAATTACCTGCCGGTATGCCGACTAAAGCGCCTTCGGTTATGCTAAGTTCGCCCCATTCCACAAAATGATTGCCGGTGCCGCTGGTACCCAACTGCGCATAAGCTTTATCCTTTAAATTGCGGATCACTTTGGTTTCGTTCCAGGTCTTGCTGTCAAACAGCGAGCTGTCATGGTATGATTTTGTGGTACACCCCATCCCGAAATAAGTGTTATCCATTAGAATGTTCTTTAGCTTATCGTTTTCGCTGTCCACCATCGCGGCAGGCAGGTCGAAAATGCTTAAACACATACGGCAGGCAATATCCACGCCCACTGCAAAAGGGATAATGGTATTGGCCGTAGTGGCCAGCACCCCGCCAATAGGCAGACCGTAGCCCTGGTGCGCATCGGGCATTAGCGCGCCGGCAACCGCTATGGGCAATTGTATAGCGGTCTTCATCTGCGCCAGCGCGCCTACCTCAATATGTTCCAGCCCCCATACCGGGAAATCTGCGATCTCTTCCTTCAGCTTAAATATGCTGCGTTCCTGCTTTACAAATTTACCTTCCTTACGGAGGGCGATCACATCGTCGGCCAGGTTTTTAAACTTGCCGCCTTTTTTGAGGGCATAAGGCATCGGGTCATCAATCAGGGCTTCCAGGTTAGCCAGTACCTGGGTTTTGTCCATCACGGCATGCTTCAGCAAACCATTAGCCACACGGCTAAAGTTTGCCAATACCTCCACATCGTTAATGCCCAAAGCTTTTAATTCGTTGTTGCTGATTTTTTCTTTTTCCATTGTATTTCGTTTCGCCTCACCCTGCCCTCTCCAAAGGAGAGGGTTTTTTGTATTATAATTTTCTTGCCGCCTTATGTAGCCATCTCTTGGAGAGGGTTGCGGAGGTTTCATGATACAAAGAAATACCCCACCTGCGCAATCTATTTGCGCAGTAAAAAATAATTTAATAATATTGTCTGAACCGGAATTAAACGAATTAGGGAATTATCAGAATTTTAATAAATATAGATCAGGTGCCATACGTTAGATGCCATACATTCCATTAATTCCTTAATTCCAAAAATTCGAGTTCAGACAAATATGCCCTTTTGAAACCATCGCCCATAAACCAGGCAATCAAAAATCACCAACTAACCAAATCCAAAACGGCGAAGCCCTCTTGAGCAACAAAAAATAAACAACAGCGAAAAATCGAACATCCGAAATCCCAAATCAAACCATGCCCATTAACCGCAACGCCCTCATCCGCTACCGCACCATCGACCAATGCCTGCAAAACCGTTATAAAAAATGGACTTTGGATGCTTTGATCGACGCCTGCGCCGATGCCCTGTACGAATACCAGGGCATTAACACCGGCGTAAGCCGCAGGACTATACAGGCCGATATTGAGATGATGCGCAGCAATAAGCTGGGTTACGAGGCGCCGCTCATAGTGGTTGACAAAAAGTATTATACCTACGCGGATAAAAATTTCAGTATCACTAACATCCCGCTTAACCAGCAGGATATGCAGGTACTGGGCGAGGCGGCTACGTTATTAAAACAGTTTAAAGGTTTCAGCGATTTTACCGGCCTTAACGAAATGGTGAGCAAGCTGGAGGATAAAATTTATACGCAGAAAACACAAAGCGCCCCGGTTATTGATTTTGAAAAGAATGATAATTTAAAAGGGCTGGAGCATATCGAAGGCATCCGCAAGGCCATTGTAGGGCAAAGTACGTTGTGCGTTACCTACCAGTCGTTTAAGGCGCGGCAGGCCAATACTTTTTGTTTTAGTGCGTATATGCTGAAAGAGTACCGCAACAGGTGGTTTGTATTGGGGCGTTCGCACCAGCGGAATGCGCAGCTGCAAAACCTTGCGCTCGACAGGATCCAGGCCATCGGGGAAACTACAATTGAAGCTTATCGGCCCAACACCACTATCGACCTTGCCAAATATTACAGCGATGTGATTGGCGTAACCAAAGGCGCCGGGCAGCGTGACGTGGAGGTTGTTTTTTGGATAGATAATGATAATGCGCCCTATTTAATTACCAAGCCGCTGCATGCCAGCCAAAAACTACTAAGCAGCGATACCGGCGGGATGATCTTCAGTATCCGGGTCGTCCTTAACTTCGAGCTGGAACGCGAGCTGTTAGGTTTCGGCCCGAAAATAAAGGTGCTGGGCCCCCGGTTATTGCGGAAAAACATAAAACAGCAACTGGCTGAAGCGCTCGCGCATTATGATAATTTACTGTAAATCAGTTATTTAACAAAGTGTTCCCCAGTGTTCACCACTGTTCACCCTGTTCCCTGCTGTTCAGGGGGAACACCCGCCATTTTATCAGGCAACGGTGCCTTCTTTTAGCTTCTCGGCATTCTCGGCAAACTGCAAGGCTTCCATTATTTCCTGCAAATCGCCGTTGAGTACGCCGGGGAGGTTATAAATGGTTAAGCCAATGCGGTGCTCGGTTAAGCGGCCCTGGGGGTAGTTATAGGTACGTACTTTAGCAGAGCGGTCGCCGGTGGAAACCATGGTTTTGCGTTTTTTGGAAGTTATTTCCAGGTGCTTTTGCAGCTCCATTTCGTACACCCTTGAGCGTAATACCTGTAAAGCCTTATCGTAGTTTTTTAATTGCGATTTCTG
>JABDCF010000169.1 GCA_013288235.1 Bacteroidota bacterium
TCTTTGCTGCCCAAACCAGGCAAAGCGGAAATATGGATAGGTTCACCATGCCCCCACCACTGGCCGGGATAAAGGCGGGTATCAATGATCATATTGGAGAACAATATATTTGAAATATTGCCCTTGCGGCGTTGAAAAATGCCAATGCCCCGGTTTGAATTATAAATGCGCACATTATCAAACAATAAATTGCCGGAGTCATTATCATTAAAGCCGTTGTAGCCTATCCTGATCCCGCAGGACCTGGAACTGAAGATGCAATTGGTCACCGTTAAATTACTTGTGCTTATAACGGCCATGCCATCATCGCCCGCCCTTACATCGCAATCAGCCACTATCACATTCTTCGAGTCGTACATGTCTATCCCATCGCTGTTAGGTACCCTGGCATCATTATCAATAGTTATTCCCAGCATTTTAACATTGTCGCAGGCATTCAGGTCAAATGTCCAGTCGTTGGCGTTACGGATAATAATATCCCGTACAATAACTTTTTTGCAGGCATGAAAAACTATTTGCGTCCCAGGCCTGTCTTTAAAATCGCCTTTCCACATCACAGGTGCTTCACTATCCCCATTAACCGGGCTCATATAATCCTTGCCTTGCCGGCTATATTTACGGTCCTCGTCGCTGCTTACCTGCACCTTAGCCATATCCATATAAGCCCCTGCGTTGCCATCTATAATGCCGTTGCCGGTTATAGATACATTCTCCGCGTGGTCAGCAAATATTATTCCCAGCTTTTTACCGCCCGCGCCAGATCCGCTAAACCCAAAATCTGTTTGCATCAAATAATCATTGGTATTGGGCGAAGCCAATATGATAGCCCCGGCACTAAGTTGCAGGTTAATATTGCTGTACAGCCTTACTGTACCAGTTACAAACGTGCCCGGCGGAACAAATACGGTACCGCCTCCCGCTTTTACACAGGCTGCGATAGCATTATCAAACCCTTTGGTATCAAGAGTATGCCCATCGCCCACCGCACCGAAGTTCTTTATATTAAAGCTATCTGCCGCTTGCTGGGCATAAAGTGGTAACTCTACCCTAAAGTACAAGCATATTCCTATCAAAAATATTTTTTTGCTGATCATATAATTACTGCTGTGTTTTGTTAAAAACAATGTGGTGCTAATATTATGGCTTTTTCTATAATGCTATACCACTTCCGAAAGGTCAAACAACTTTGGGAAAAAACGGCCGCCCATTTTATCACCTTCCGGGATAGGGTCAGTTCCGTTCAATAGCGGTGTACCTGATGCTGATTTAGTACCATCGGCAAATACATTTATTACACATGCCCGCCTGGAATTATTTGATTTATTTTCATTGGACCCATGCAGCAATAAAGGGTGATGAAATGTGCCATACCCCTTTTTCATTTCTATAGCAACAGGGTTGAATTCTTTTTTTTGTTCTTCAGTCAAGTGATCTGCAATCCCGTCCATTTCACCTGCAAGTTCTGGTTTTTCCAGCAGTCCCCAGTTATGGCTTTTGGGTATATAAAGTAAACAACCGTTTTCAACAGTTGCATCGTCCAAACCTATCCAGCAGGTTAAATGCTGCATGGGGACTGTTCTTGTCCAATAGGAATAATCCTGGTGCCAGGCTACAACGCCGCCGTGATGGGCCGGCTTACAAAATAATTGGTCGTGCCAGAAACGAACACCTTTATTTCCGAGTAACTGGCTTGCTGCCATAAGAAACGCCGGGTTCCACAGTATATCATGAAAACCCTCAGTAATTCGCCAGGCCCCTAACGCATGAAATAAAACGGTTTCAGGATTTGAAGACTCGTTTGAATGAAATTCATGAAAAAGCGAGTTACCCGGGTGATCCGCACTTGTGATTTGATGCAGATCATTGTTTAAAACAGCAATTTGCGCATCATCCAAAAGCTTGATGTTACTTAAATAGCCGTTTTCATTAAAAAATTGCACCTGTTCATCAGTCAGCTTGTATTGTTCCCATTCGTCTTTACTGGCCGGGGTTTTAAATAGATTGGTTACCTGGTGAGGAAATTCAGAGAGATCTCTCATGGTTATTTAATTTGGTTATGAACAAAGTACCTTTTTTTAAACGGTTTAAACAAATTTCACCCTTGCAGTTCAGGTCTAAATATCATAAAACGGGCGCGTGGAAGTATAATTATACCAGGATAGTTATGGCTTAATATATAAGTGCGGATGCTTCAATGGTTGTCAATTGAGGGTGGTTTGATCACTCAAACCGAAATGTTTTATGTATATTGTCAATAGATGTTATGTATATTGTAAGTTAAAGCTATGTATTTTGTCAATAAATACTATGTATTTTGTAAGTAATTGATAAATTTGCTTAAATTTATAGCTATGAGTAAATTTATTAAACGGCAAATCGCACCTATAATAAAAGCACAGAAGAGCAAATTTCCTGTATTGGCAGTAACCGGGCCGAGGCAATCAGGCAAAACCACTTTGTTAAAGGAGCTTTTTAGCGATTACCGTTATGTAAGCCTGGAAAACCCCAATACGCGTTCGTTTGCCCTGGAAGACCCCATTGGTTTTTTGAATATGTACGATCACAAAGTTATTTTGGACGAAGTACAGTGGGCGCCTGAATTGTTTTCTTACATCCAGGGAAGGGTTGATGAATTTAAAATTATGGGACAATACATACTATCAGGCTCTCAAAATTTTCATTTATTAAACAGTATAACTCAAACATTGGCAGGAAGGGTTGCATTATTTAAGTTACTGCCCCTGGACTTTACCGAATTAAAACAAGCTGGTTTATTAGCAAATACTTACACACAAGCCGCTACAAAAGGATTTTATCCCGCCATATTTGACAGGGACATTGATCCAACTATTTTTTATGCCAATTACTTACAGACATACGTAGAAAAGGATGTAGCAGAACTAACGAATATAAAGGATTTGAAGCTATTTCGCACCTTTTTAAGTTTATGTGCTGGTAGCGCCGGACAGTTATTGAATTTCAGTGCTTTGGCTAATGAATGCGACATATCCCATAATACGGCCAAAGCGTGGCTTTCGATACTGGAAAGCAGCTATATAGTATTTCTTTTGCAACCATACCATCAGAATTTCAATAAACGTTTGATTAAAAGTCCTAAGTTGTATTTTTATGATACAGGATTGCTAACCCATTTATTGGGAATAAGAACTGATGAAGAACTGGAAGAAAACAGGCTAAAAGGCCACGTCTTTGAAAATATGGTGCTGGCCGAATATCAAAAGCAAAACCACCATTTATATCTGCACCAGGAGTATTATTTCTGGCAGGATAGTAATGCCCATGAGGTTGACATCCTCATGAAAAAAGGGCAAGGTTTTTCCATTTTTGAGGTCAAGGCAACACAAACTATAACTACCGCTTTATTCAAAGAAATGGACCGGTTTGAAGAAGTTGCCGCTCCGGCAAAAGTTAGCAAAACACTAATTTATGGTGGGACAAAAAATGAAAAAAGAACGAAGTACGACGTTCTCAGCTGGCAAAACATTTCTGAAAATGTGGTATAGTTTTGGCACCCTTCAAAAAACACAAAAGAGTACTTGCTTTTTATTTCGGCTGCTGATAAGGAGGCATATAAATTGATTTTGCCCGACAAGTACAGATCGAAACAAGAAAAAGATGCTGCCCGTTTTCAATATACCAAAAAATTTAAGTGGATCGATAACTTAATGTACACGTTCAAAACATAAACCAGGCAATCACTACAAATAAATCCTTTAATGGTCGGGAGCGCAGACGCTCCCAACAAAAGGCGTTCGGGTGTGGACACTTAAATCGGCGGGGAAACTAATTGGGATAAATGATAAAATCATCATATACCTTACGGGCGGGCTTATCGCCCAGGCTTTTTAAGGCCTCGTTGAGTAACAACAGATCTTTAACTTTTAAAGGTAAAATATGTTCATCTGGTTGAAACGTTGTTCCGATAGGATAATCTTTCCCTGGTGTCCTGGTCATTTCTATATGATTGCCAAGAATGTAAGATATTTTATGTTGCGAAGTAAAATCAACCAGTCTCTGCGTACTTAATTTAAACGATTGCCAGTCGTTTATATACAATCTTCCCGGATAAAAGCTATCACCCGATAATAATATTTTTGTTTCATAGTCATAAACAGCAATTGAAGCTTTTTGATGCCCCGGTATCGGAATTATTTCTAAAACCCTATCGCCTAAGTCTATTTTGCTATTTTGAAACGGCCAGTTTTCTATCTTAAAAAACGACTTTACATCATCAACCGCCAAACCTACAACAGTTGTATTGGGATTATTTTTAAATTGTATATCGCCCGCTGTGTGATCCCCATGGCTATGCGTGTGGGCCACAATAAGATCTACTTGTGTATTAGTAGCTTTTTCCCATTTACTAATCAGATTATTAACTGTAGCCCGCAAAGGAAACTGATTTTCATCTTTTGTGGCGCCAGCATCCATTAATAAGGCTTTTTTATGCCCTAAAAACAAAAACATAAAAGGCCCTTCATAGTTGGTACACTTATTCTGTCTTAATATCCAGGTATTGTAATTATATTGAACAACCTGTATTGGCGGATCGCTGTTTTCTTTACAGTCGGCAGCCCCATGTATCCATGCTGTTTTATTAAGGTTTACAGTTGTTTTCTGATAGACCTTGCATGAAAAACAGGATAATAAGGCAAAAAGTATAACTATTTTTCTGGTTCCAGGTGACCGCATTTTACTAAGTTATTTGTTTATAGCGTTTCTTTATTTAGGACAAAGTCGCAAAATCTAAAAGTACATAAAATGTAATTATTCAATAGGAAATAATAGCTAAGGAATTTAAAAGCGGCATTTTTACCCCGTCCGCTTATTATAATTCAATATCTCCCGGCCGTTAAAAGTTTGAATTGCACAAAAGGATGGTTTTTTGATAAAATATGTTTTTATTTTTCCCAAGCTGCTCCCCTGGTTTCCTTTCGCAGCGACAGATCATCGTCCGGAATTATGACAGCAACCCAGGGCGTGTCAGGCGAAGTGATATGGCCAATCCATTCGAAACTTAAAATACTGCCAGGCTTAAGTTTAATCGTTTTGGTAGCGTCTGTAATCGTTAAATTATCCGTTCGGATATTGAAATGATGAAGCCCGCTACCTGTTGCAGTCACCTTAATGGTAACTTCTCCCATTGTAGAAACCTCATTTGAAACTTGATAACTTAATAAAAAGCCGCGGCGACATTCCAGGTGATATGATGCGCCGGGCAAGAAAGTCTGCGTTTGCCTGCCTCCATCGCTGATAACTATATAATTGCCTTCCGGTACCGTTGCCTTAAAAGCACCGGTTGACTTATTTGGAGTTACCGTAATAACTTGATTAGTGTTAACCTCTTTAAATACTACCGGCGTGGTTGCCTGCCCCTCAACCGTTGCGGGACCTTCAATATCCTTTAACAGCCATATCCAGTTAGTTACCGGGTGCCCCCATATTTCTTTATAGGTCCACATACTTTGAACAGGCCAGTAAGGTGCATCGTCTTCGCCTCTGGTCTCAATTCCTACCGGTAAAGCGCCGACAATATCGCCGGATGAAGGTGTATAAAGAGGCGTAAAATCATAGCCTTCGCCATACATCGTGCTTTCCGAAAACGGGTTGCGCCCTATGATCCACTCCAACTGGTGTTCCGCCAGTTGCGCCGAAGCAAGGTCGCCGCGAAGATGCCCGGCGCTTGCCAGCGCCTGAGCTTGAGGCAAAATAGTTCCTGAATTTCCCCTGTAATCCATCCACACCGGAAACAGGCGCAGGTAGTGGCCCTTTCCTAACGGCACCCCTGTAAGTACTTGTTTGCGAAACGATGCCTTCCTGCTTTCGGGTACATTCATGTATTCGGTGTCAACATACACAGATGCCGGGACCATGTTATAAGGCGCCGAATATTTTGATAGTGTTTTAAGATACTCCGAGTAAAGCGTAACCGAAGCATACCAATGTATCCAATCCGGGTTGCCCGGAAATGCATCGCAAAGCGCCGTAAGCGCCATGGTTGGGGCTTGTTCCCGCCCCCGGTGGCAATAATGGAGTATCCTGTCTTTAGCGGTAGAGGTATAAAAGAAGCCGGTCAGCGGCGTGTCCCAATCCGGGCGTTTGCGCTGCTGGGCATTCATAATTACGGGCGCTAACTTAACCGCCATTTCAGCATACTTTTTATCACCGGTCGCTTTCCACATCGCGATTGAAGAAAGGATAACCTGCGAAGGCAGCTCGTCTTCCACATTATTAGAATCGAAATTACCCCGCCATAAATCTTTAGTCGGTTTAACTGAGGGTAGGCCATCCGCAGCGAACTTCCAATCGGCTTTTGCCGTTTCAAGCGCA
>JABDCF010000170.1:0-2021 GCA_013288235.1 Bacteroidota bacterium
AGTGATAAGTTCCCAGGAAAATATTACCGTGGCGGTTAATCTTTTAAAAATGGGGGTGACTGATTACCTGGTAAAAGACGAGGCCACTAAGGACCTTTTATGGAATAGCATTATCCGCATTAAAGAAAATCAATCGTTAAAAAAAGAAGTTGAGCAATTGCGCGAAGAATTGGGGCAAAAATTTTCTTTCGAAAAAACTTTAATAGGGCAAAGCGATGCCCTGAAGAAAATTTTCGGAGTGATGGAGAAAGCGACCAAAACCAATATAAACGTTTCCATATCCGGCGAAACAGGTACTGGCAAAGAGGTGGTAGCCAAAGCCATACATTATAACAGCGAGCGCGGTAAAAAACCATTTGTACCGGTAAATATGGCTGCCATACCTTCGGAATTGATGGAAAGCGAATTGTTTGGTTATGAAAAAGGGGCCTTTACGGGTGCCGCAGCACGAAAGGCAGGCAAGTTTGAGGAAGCCATTGGCGGCACAATTTTTTTGGACGAAATTGCCGAATTAAACCTAAACCTGCAAAGCAAAATATTAAGGGTTTTGCAGGAACGTGAAGTAGTGCGCGTGGGAGGTAATGAAAAAATAAAACTGGATATACGATTAATTGTGGCAACCCATAAAAATTTGGCCGAAGAAGTGAAAAAAAGCAATTTTCGTGAGGACCTCTATTACCGTATCATGGGCCTGCCTATTGAACTGCCACCACTAAGGGACAGGGGCAGCGATATGTTAATATTAGCCAGGCATTTTGCCGATGATTTTGCAAAACAAAACAAATTAGGCACAATTATAATCACCCAGGATGCCAAAGACAAACTACTGCGTTATCAATACCCAGGCAACATCAGGGAATTAAAAGCGATAATTGACCTGGCTGCCGTAATGTGTGATGATAATACAATCACAGCAGATGATATCACTTTTAATTCCATAAAACGGGATGATTCTTTTATTATAGAGCAGAAAACACTTAAACAACATACCTGCGATATTATAAACTATTACCTTAAAAAGAACAATAAGGATGTTATTGCCACGGCAAACATGCTGGATATTGGGAAAAGTACCATTTATAAGATGATGCAGCTTGGCGAATTAGAATAATTCAGGTAAATATTTCCACCCTATAGAAATTTTCCAGATAATAGAAATAAACATACTGTCCTTTATGTTGTATTTACCTGAAAATCAAATAGTTGTTTTTTTATTTTAATTTGGCGCGATTTTGAACCTTGTTTTGGCGGAAAGTGATGAATTATTGGACCAATGGTTGGTAAGGGCTTGAAAACCCTTACCACCAGTTGTTTGTATTGATAAGCATTCAACATTTTAAAAAGGAACCGCAAAATGATATTACAATTTATAATTATAACAGGGATCAAAGCGATCAGGCAAAAGGATAAAAGCAAGCCCGGGCTGAGTTATTACTCTATCCCAACCATTGCTTTAGTAACCGATGCTATTAATTGATAGGGCATAAAATTCATAAATATTGATGCCAAACAAAGAGCCTACATACGACATATCTGAGTTGATCGCCATCAGCAGAGGGAATGAATCGTTCGTAAAAAAAATGGTTGATATATTCTGCGATCAAACACCTGTTTTACTGAAGAATATGCTTGAGGCATATGATGCCGGCGATCTCCAAAAAATGGGAGAAATAGCGCATAAATTAAAACCCAGTATTGATAATTTAAAAATGAATTTTATGCCCTATCAATTAATAGCATCGGTAACACAAAAGATCAGGGAAATTGAAAAAAGAGGCACCGGTGACCTGGGCAATTCAAATTTGAAGGAAATACTTTACGAAACTGAAGCCGTTTTGACCAATGTAGTAAGCTTATTAAAGAAAGATTACCCGGCTAATAACGCGGTACAATGAGAGCTGCACAAAAGTTATATAAGGATGGTGTGTTTATTAAAGAAACCGGCGATCACCTAACCGGGAAAGGGGCTATATTGGTATTGGGTTTTGGCAGCAAAAATATTTTATTGGAAGATGATATTT
>JABDCF010000170.1:2056-6293 GCA_013288235.1 Bacteroidota bacterium
ATCACGTATCCGGGCGCTAATATACTACTGTGTTCAACTGCGGGCGAAATTTACAATAATGTGGTTTATGACGACACCGTATCAATAGTTGTAATGGAATTTGAAGAGACCCTGATTAAAACCTCCAATTTGAATATTAACTACGGGCCGGATAGCTTTGACGCCGGAAAGGCTTTATTTAATGATCTAAACACTGAGGAATTATCATACATGATGATCATATCAGACGGTGGATTAGTTAATGGCAGCGAATTGGTTCGGGGAATTGAATCTATAAACAAGGGGAAAATTCCGGTAAGCGGGGGCCTTGCGGGCGACGGCGATAAATTTAATTACACCGTAGTAGGTTGTAACGAGGACCCGGCGATGGGTAATATAGCTGCTATTGGCTTTTATGGCAAAAGTTTAAAAATAGGCCACGGATCCCTCGGTGGCTGGGAAACATTCGGCCCCGAGAAGAAAGTTACCCGTTCAGTTTCTAACCGGTTATTTGAAATTGATGGCAAAAGTGCTTTGGAATTATATAAACAATACCTTGGTAAATATGCTGATGACCTCCCAGGATCTGCCTTACTATTTCCGTTATACGTGAGGCTTGAAGGAAGTCGGAGCTCCGTCGTCCGGACTATTTTATCAATAGATGATAAAGAACAATGTATGGTGTTTGCAGGCGACATTCCCGAAGGCTCATATGTTAGCTTCATGAAGGCGAACTTTGATAAATTAATTGATGCAGCTACACACGCTGCAAGTAATACCCTAACACAATTCAGGCACGGAGACGCGCAAAAACCAAAGCTTGCGCTGCTAATAAGTTGTGTTGGCCGAAAGCTTATTTTAGGTAATAGAATTGACGAAGAAATTGAAGCGGTAAAAGAAATATTTGGAGATAGTACACTGCTATCCGGGTTTTATTCATATGGAGAAATATCTCCCTTAGGTATCAATACAAAATGTAAATTGCACAATCAAACAATGACAATTACAACTTTTGATGAAGAAACAATCTCAAATAGCTCATCATAAATTATTACAGCGGCAACTTAACAAATATTCAGAAGGCGATAATATATCACCCGAAAATTTTCTCCATTTAATTGAAGCTGTAAACGATTCGTACATTGCATTTGAGAAGGACAAAGAATTATCGGATCATGCATTTACCATCAGCCAGCAAGAGTTTGCCGATATTAACAGCCAACTAAAAGATGAGGTTGAACTCAGGAAGCTTTCCATTCAAAAGCTTAAATCTATACTTGGGCATTTTATAGCTGATAATAAAGAACCTTTAACGGACCATGACGACCTGCTTGAAATTGTTGACCTGCTGAATGAAGAAATAAAAAGGCGAAAAGAGGTTGAACGACAATTGTTATTGGCTAAGGAAGAGGCTGAAAAAGCCAGCCTTGCGAAATCAGAATTTCTTTCGGTAATAAGTCACGAAATACGCACCCCTTTAAATGCCATTATAGGGATGGGGCATTTGCTCAGCAAAAATAACCCCAGGGCAGACCAGGTGGATAACCTTCAAACCTTAAGGACTTCGGCTGAAAACCTGCTGGTATTAATAAACGATATACTTGATTTTAATAAAATTGAGGCCGGGAAACTTGACCTTGAGGAGGCTGTTTTTAATATTAAGAAGTTGGTTAAAGACATTGTTATCGCAAATACAAATGCTGCTGATGAGCGGGAAAACAGGATATCGTTGCATATGGACGAAAAGGTACCTGATCATTTAATGGGTGATGCTTTGAGGTTTGGCCAGGTTTTAAATAATCTCATTTCAAATGCTGTAAAATTTACGCAGAATGGTTTTATATCAGTAAAGGTAGATTTGATGGAGTTAAACCTTAAGTCTGCAGTGCTGCGGTTTTCCGTTCAGGATACCGGCGTAGGTATTGCAAAAGAAAACCTGCAACGTATTTTCTTACCTTTTATGCAGGAATCTACATCAATTACAAGGCAATATGGCGGTACCGGGTTAGGTTTGGCTATTACCGGGCGAATACTTGGGTTATTTAATAGTGAAATTAAAGTAGCTTCTGAATTGGGAAAGGGTTCCAAATTTTATTTTACGCTCGAACTAAAAAGCTTAGGGCCTGACGAGAAAATTCCTGATGAAAATGATATCACTGACTTCGATTTAAACAACAAACAAATATTGCTTGTTGAAGACACTTTATTCAATGTGCTTTACGCCACCCAGCTGCTCGAAGGATGGAATGCGAAAGTTGATGTTGCAGACAATGGCGCTATTGCGGTTGAAATGGTGAAGGATGGGGACTATAATTTAGTATTAATGGACCTCCAGATGCCGGTGATGGATGGCCATACGGCCGCAAATAAGATAAGGGAATTTAATACAGAAATACCAATTATTGCATTAACAGCATCCGCAAGCAGCGATGTACGTCAAAAAGTGATTGAATCAGGCATGCAGGATTATGTTACCAAACCATTTAACCCTGATGACCTTTTTATAAAACTCAAAAAATACTTAACTTGATCGTGACGGTATAAATGTTTCAATGTCATTATTCAGGACGCGAGCTCCATGTTTTTGGTAACGCTTTAAAGCGATAACCTTCCTGCGAAGTTGCTTATCCATCAGTTCACGGATATTTGCAATAACTGTACTTTTCCCCGTGCCATCAACACCGCTGAATGTGATAATAACCCCCCTGCCCGGAAATAGGTTCGTTACCGTATCAACTAAATATTCAAATTGATTCCATAAGCGGCGCAGCCCCTTGTTTTCAGAATTGGCGGCAAGTACCTTTAACAACTGCTCCTTAAGTGGTTCGTTTTGAAGAAATACGTCTTCATAACTCCCAATTGGCAGCCCATATTTTCGCCACAGCATGATATTCAGATTGGCCCCGCTTTTTATGCCAAGCTCACCGAAAAAAAGCTGATAACGTTGCGGCATATCGTTATTGTTTAACCAGTTAAACATCCACGTATAGGCAAAATTATCTTCAATTGATGCTGTTTTTAATCCGTATCTGTTTTCACCTGCATTTGCCAGCACTTCGGCTGCATCCATAAACACAAGCGACTTCCGTTTGAATTTGCTGATCAGGTCGAGATGGAGTACACTTCCGTCATACAGCATTATTTCAAGCTGCATCATAAAACTCCTTTTCTGTATTTGTATGCCTGTAACCAGTACGTGATTATTCAACTGATGTAGCACTTTTTTTGCATCAGTATGATTTATGCATATGTCTATATCCGCTCCTAAAGGCAATGTTTCAAGCCGCTGGTGCGTCCACTTTAAAACGGCGTATCTTTTATCCTTCAATAGCACACCCAGGTCTTTTAGCAACAGATTCCGCGCAGGTACAATTCCGTTTGCCAGGTGCCAGCTAAGTGCCTCGTCCCACGTTTTTAATAGCCAGCTTACCTGAATATGCCACTGGGGTTGCCTGTGATATACCTCAAGATAATAGGCCATTGTGTATAGCAGGTACTGTTTTTCAGCCATTTCGATATCAATTCCATGCTCATTTATAAATGTTTGCCACTGGGGCAGTGCAAATAATTGGTCCAGTTCCTGCCTGATAGACTTGTACCCTTTATTTCCGATCATGATGTTCGATTGATAAACAAAGTGGAACAAGTCGAAAAGAACTGGCATATGGTTTCGGCTAAGCTCCAGGTCGATACAACAAAGCTGATTGTTTTTAACCATTATGTTCCATGGTGTAAAGTCACCGTGAGCAAGGGTGGTAATCAACATCGCAGGTGGGCAACTTTTCTTTATCAGCATCTTTAGCTTACCCAAAGTGTCTGGTGATATCCTGGCATCATCCAGGCTCCTTAATTGCAAAAGCATATTGCCAAGGTCACGGGCGAAGGTTGAGGTTTCATAGTGGTGTTTTTTTAATCCTGCCTGCATCCATTCAATCGCTGTGTTAAATGGAATGGCCGAAAACCGATTTGTTCTTTTGCTACACTCCCCAATTTCTGTAAGTTGCAGGCACCCATTCCCTGTCATTTGTTCAGATGGAAGAACGATATTTTTAAGTTGCATTTGTTGAAGGCGTTGCAGTTGCTCCGCTTCTGTTCTAAGGTTTTCTTCGGCCTGCGGGCCAAAGGGGATTTTTATAAAAGTTCCTGAACCATGATTTTTATCATAGCGCCAAAGTATCGACTTCCTGTTTGGGCCGATAGTCCCCGAAAACCAGGCCCATCTTGAATCCCATGCATACTTAATCAGGCTATAATTGTC
>JABDCF010000171.1 GCA_013288235.1 Bacteroidota bacterium
GGCAAGCCTAACGATGCAAAAAATGCAATGATCATAAAAGCGGTATATTTCGGCATAATGGTGGCAAGCCCCCTGAAGTGGTTGATACCCCGGTCGTGTACCCGGTTATACACCACCCCAGCC
The DNA here is from genome assembly GCA_013288235.1 of Bacteroidota bacterium. GTDB lineage: Bacteria > Bacteroidota > Bacteroidia > Sphingobacteriales > Sphingobacteriaceae > Mucilaginibacter. Next base: position 124 of record JABDCF010000171.1, read on the forward strand.
AAAAAGAACAGCATGGTGGATAGAAATCCGTGACTAACCATTTGCATTACGGCACCGCTGATGCCTTCGGTGGTTTGTGAAGCAATGCCCACCAGCACGAAACCCATGTGCGATACAGAGGAGTAGGCGATCATCCGCTTTAAATCTTTTTGTGCCAATGCGTTTAGCGCACCGTATAAAATTGATATTACACCAAGTAGCCCCAGCCAGTAAGCATCCGCAGACGCTACATCCGGGAAGATACTCAAGCACACACGTATGATACCATAGCCGCCGACTTTTAGTAATATCCCCGCAAGGATAATAGAAACGGGTGTTGGCGCTTCCACGTGCGCATCGGGAAGCCAGGTGTGCAGGGGCACTACCGGCACCTTTATGGCAAAAGCAATAAATAATACCACAAAGCCGACAGCCCGCGCGGGCATACCGAAAATTGTTTGATGGCTCAGAATCGAAAATACTGACCCTGGCTGATAGTTCGCCGGGTTCATCATCTGGACCATATTGAAGGTATGGCTGCCTGTTACAGGGTCTTTAACCGATAAATAAAGGGCAACCATCACCAGCAGCATAAAAACGGAGCCGAACAAGGTGTACAGGAAGAACTTTATTGCCGCATATTCGCGCCTGGCACCTCCCCACATACCTATTAAAAAGTAGAGCGGAAGGAGCATTAATTCGTAAAAAATATAAAACAGGAAGAAATCCAGCGAACAGAATACGCCGGTAACCGCCATATCCAATATTAAAAAAAGCACGAAAAATCCTTTTAAATTACTTTTTATCTCCCACGAGGCCAGGGCGGCAATAACCAGCACAAAGGAAGTCATTACCAGCAGGGTTACGGATATGCCATCGATCCCCACAAAATAATCTATCTGCATTCGGCCAAGTGAACCAAGATCAAGGTTTACCCAGGGCAACTTTTGCACAAACTGGAACTGGCTTTCGTGACTGATCCCACCAAAAGCATCGCCATTTTTAAAGTTGCAGTAAATCCAAACACTCATACCCAATTGCAGCAGCGTAGCCAGCAGTGTAATGTATTTAAAGCTGGCGCGCAATGTTGATGGCATTACCATAATGATAAAGCCGAACAGCATAGGTGTGAATATGAGGAGGGTGAGGATGTTCATTAGTTAGATGTGAGATGTGAGATTTGAGATTTGAGATTTGGTGCGTGATATCTTAAGAATAAATTATTCATTTTTGCCCTATCAGATATAATAGGCAACAACGTAAATTCCCAATTTCTTATCTCATATCTCATATCTCAAATCTCATATCTAAATTAAAACAGCGTTTTAAAAATAAACAGCGCCAATATAATTACCAGCATGCTAAATAAATAATATTGCACTTTGCCGCCCTGGAATTTACGTGCGAAATTACCTATTGTACGCACCATTGCAACCAGCAGCTTTAAAAAGCCATCGATGATATGCTGATCTGTCCACGAGGCGGCCTTTGATAATGCTATGCTTGTTTTTGCCAGGATATTGATAAAACCGTCAATGATCCTTCTATCAAACCAAAAAGAGGCGCGGCTTAGTACAATTATTGGCTTTATGATAACCTTGTTATAAATTTTGTCAAAATACCACTCGTTGCACGATAAACGGAACAAAAATCCGCTTTGTTGGAAAGGGTTTGTATCGCGCTTTATATAAATAACATATGCTGTATAAATAACCAAGACACTTAAAATATTTACCCCTATCGGGACAAGCGTATGGTATAAGTTCCCACTTTCGGCTGCATCATTACTTGAAAAGCCATTAAATAGCCATGCGTTAGCATACGATATTGGATTTATTGAAAACAGGGGGAATAAACAGCCTGCGGCCAGCAAAACTAAAGGCAATTTATATTGCCAGCCGCCATCGGTTATGTGCAGTTGGATGTTGGGTTGAATGTTTAACACCCGCAATTCGCCAAAAAATACTTTTATAATTAACCGCGCAACATAAAACGCAGTGAGCCATGTAGTGAGGGTTGCGAATATGGGTATCAACTTGTATATACCACTTTTTCCGTTTGTCCATTCAAAGGCTTGTATCAAAATACCGTCTTTTGATAAATAGCCGGATGTTAACGGTAAGCCTATTAACGCCAGGCCACCGATGAGTGCAATAATAAAAGTAAAGGGCAGTTTTTTACGAAGCCCGCCCATGTACTGTATGTTTTGAGGATCGATATCAAGGTTATTATCGTCCCTGATATGGGCCATTTGGTGAATAACAATACCTGCCACCAAAAACAACAGGCATTTAAAAAAGGCATGTGTTACCAAATGGAACAGCGACGAAGTGTAAGCCCCCACGCCCATGGCCATGATCATAAAACCCAGTTGAGATATGGTGGAGTATGCCAATATTCGTTTCAGGTCGTTTTGTGTTAGCGCGATGGTTGCCGCCATAAAAGCCGTAAAACAGCCGATGATAGCAAGTATGGTTAATTCAACATCGTTGAACATTGGGTAAACCCTGCCTAATAAAAATACGCCTGCCGCTACCATCGTAGCCGCATGGATGAGGGCTGATACCGATGTTGGCCCTTCCATGGCATCGGGTAGCCAGGTATGCAACGGGAATTGTGCTGATTTTGCTGCAACTGCTAAGAATATCCCTCCGCAGGCGATGTATTGCCACATGGCGGGTAAATGTCCGGAAGATGCTATCCATTGGCCATTTTTAATAACTGATTGAGCGATCAGCCCTTTATCAACAAATAGTTGTGTAATATCAAACGTATGGTATTGGGTAAATAAGATGATGATAGCCGTTAGCAACCCGATATCCCCTATCCTGTTCATAATAAAAGCTTTTTTATTAGCCTGAACCGCTTTATCGCGTGTAAACCAGAAGCCGATAAGCAGGTAGGATGAAAAGCCCACCAGTTCCCAAAAGATATAGAACAAGACGAGGTTGTCTGCCACAACCAACGCCAGCATACTGAAACAAAAAAAGCTAAGATAAGCGAAGTAACGGCCGTAATTTTCGTCGTGCCGCATGTAGGCTGTAGAATAAATATGAACAGGCAATGCGATTAAATTAACCAGCAGCAGCATTAAAACGGATAGGTTATTTAACAAGATGCCGGCGTATACCTTAGTATCGCCAATGGTAAACCAAATTTGCTGCTGGTGTACCTGGTGACCGCTGTTCCATACCCTTGCAAATACAAAAACCGATAAAATGCAGCTTACCAGGATAGCCATGGTGGATATCCAGCCCGAGATTTTATTTAATTTACGTTGAAAAGAAATATTAATTATAAAGGCAAGCAAGGGCATCAACACTGCGGCCAATGCGAAATGGATGGTTAGGGTATCTATGGCTTGTAGGAAGTCTTTCAATGTTACTGTTCTATTGAAATATAAACTGATGTATTAATGCCACAACATGTTTGCTGTTGATGGAACTCTACCTTACTAATTTTTGCTGCCGGAATATTGTATAGTTCACGAATCTTATCCTTTTCGTCGAAAAAAACCAGGTTTCCATTTTTTATTATTTTGTACATTATCCCATTATCATTGTCGTTATATTTCGTTTGAGATACAATGTACTTTTTATAATTAACAGAAAATGCGCTTAATTTTTTCTGGTAACTTTTTATCGCTCCATTCTTTGTCACAACCACCACCAACCCATTCCGGGCTTCTCCTTCAAAATGTTCAGAAGCTACATCTTGTTTAATGATATCGACGCTAAAAATATCCTTAGGGTCAATACCAACGAGCTTTTTACGAGAGACTTCTCCGTCAATAACATAAACTGTACTATCAGGAAGTTTGGACAAACTTGTATCAAGTTTCTTTACCTCATTTTTCTTTTGATGATGCATTGACGGGGCATCAATCAACATAAAGCGTTTTAAAGTGTCTTTGCGAATTGTACCAGCGCTTTGAGCCAAAACATTAAATGACCAGAGTAGTAAAACAATATAGCAAAATAGCTTTCTCATCATCTCAATCCTTCAAATTATCAACCTGCCCCGGGTCAATCGTTTTATATTGTTTGTACACGTTTAAAATAATAGCTAATGCAACTGCTGTTGTAGCTGCCGCAAGCACAATTGCAAACAGCGCAAACATTTGTCCGCCGTTGTTAATGCGGTCGTATTTGCCGAAGGCTACCAGGTTTAATATGGCGGCATTCAGTATCAGCTCGATGCCTATTAATATTTGTATGGCGTTGTGTTTGGATACTATCATGTACAAGCCAATGCAAAACAGGCCCGCGCCTACCATTAAAAAATCAGTTAAAGATATCATTGACCTCTCCCCTTTCGCGATAAATGGGCAGCGCCTATAAGGGCTACCATTAACAATATTGATATCCCTTCAAACGGCAGAAGATAATTGGTCATCAAGTTAACGCCGATATTTTCTGTCATCGCCGCATCCGGCTGTATAATATTTTTCAGGTCGGCTGCGCGTTTTATCCAATAAAGGTTATTGACATCGGCCTTAGCTATCATATTTACCAGCACAATAAAAAACAAGGCCGCCAGTAAAAATGCAGGCAAGCGGCGCAAACTGATAAACTGTTTACGCTGCTGCGCAATGATATTTAAGGTTTCCTTGCCCGATAACATAAATGCAAACAGGATAAGCACCAAAATACCGCCAACATAAATCACCACCTGCGTAATGGCCACAAAATCGGCAAGCGCCAGCACATACAAGCCAGCCAATGCGAACAGCGTGATAAAAAACATAAAAATAGAGCGCACCACGTTTTTTGTGCCCGCTACGAACAACGCCGAAGCCAGCGCAATAAAACCCATTATGTAAAAAAGTAACTGTACTAAACTCATGCTTCGCCCTCCTTTTTTTGCATGGCGGCTAATTTGGCGACCTGCCTTTCTGCCTGCTGTCGGTCAAACTCCCGGCGTTTTTCGGCAGCAACTTCCGGCGTCATCTCCGAGAACTGGTAGGTAAGCTCATTGATCTCTACCACGCTTTTATCATATTGGTTGGTCATTACAATACATTCCGTTGGGCAAACAATGGTACAAAGGCCGCAGTACATACATTTGGCCATATCGATATCAAACTTTGCGGCGTATAGCCTTTTTGTGGTGCCATCAGATGTTTGGCCGATAGCTTCCGTGGCCTTTATCGCTTCTATATCAATACAATTAACGGGGCATACCTTAGCGCAAAGGTCGCATACAATACAATCATCCATTTCCACATCAAGTTGGTAGCGGCCCACCTCGGGGATGGGCAGTTTTTGGTGCGGATATTGAATGGTATTAGTACCCTCCAGTTGTTTAAAGTAATTATTATCACTTGCCGGCAGTACATTTCTTTTTTTGTGGGACGAAAAAAGATGCGCCGAAGTGATGGATAACCCCTTAAATGCTGTGGCAAAGCCATTTAATATCGATCTGATCATTTAGTTAGTTTCTTTTGTCTGAACCGTTGATTTAACTGATTAGGTTGGTTTCGTTGATGTTTGATTTTCTGATAATTCTAAAATCTACAAAATCAAAAATCAGAAAAAATCCGAAATCGAAATTCCGAAATCCGAAATCTACATCAGCCATAACCGCCATATTCCTGATATCAGCATACACACAAATGCCAGGGGTGTTAATACTTTCCAGCATAAGTTCATCAATTGGTCAACCCTAAAGCGCGGCAATGTCCACCTTATCCACATTTGTAAGCCTACCAGCGCCAGTGTTTTTATTACTATCCAAAATATCCCCCATGCCCAGCCTGTTGTCCAGCCTGCCAATGTTACAACGCCCATATTTGGCAGCGGGGTATTCCAGGCGCCTAAAAACAGGATTACCGCGATCATGGACACCAGGAACATCATCGAATATTCCGCTAAAAAAACGAGGGCAAACCTTAAACCTGTATACTCAGTATGAAAACCTGCAACAAGTTCTGATTCCGCCTCGGGAATATCAAAAGGTGCACGATTGCTTTCGGCCAATGATGCAATAAAGTAAATAACAAAAG
>JABDCF010000172.1 GCA_013288235.1 Bacteroidota bacterium
GGTGGCGGTTGCCGGCGGCGCCGTTTATGTTGCGGGTCAAGGTGTAAATGCCGGCCTGGATGCAGCCATTTATTGGAAGGACGGCACACCAAATTTTTTGCCTGTGCGCAGCAGCACTACCGTCTCAACAACGGGTTCACTGTGTGTCTCGGGCAGCGACGTGTACGTGGCGGGCTGGTTTCAAATTTACGGCACCCAATACGCTACCTATTGGAAAAACGGCAGCCCAACTGTAATTGACAGCACAAACGTTGCAGTTTTAAACTCGATAACTGTTTCGGGCGGCAGTGTGTACATTTGTGGTAGCAGCCTGCTAAATGAGGCTTTCAACACGGCCACCTGGTGGAAGGATGGTGTGCGCAATTTATTAACAAACGCAACCTCCGAAGCCTATTCAATTTATGTTTCGGGGAGCGATGTGTACGTTGCCGGCATGTATCTTTCGAATCCGATAGCGATTCCGGCATTATGGAAAAATGGGCAGCTTATCAATCTTTCAACAAATAGCGGTGTGGCCTATTCGGTTACCATGGCCGACAAAGATGTATATGTGGCCGGCTACGAAACCATAAATGGTACGGGAGTAGCCACCGTATGGAAAAACGGGACGCCGCAACATTTGCCGGGCGGCACAACATCCTTAGCCAGTTCTGTTTTTGTTTCAGGAGGCGATGTTTATGTTGCCGGGGGCACAGAAAATAACGATATACAAAGGGCTTGCTATTGGAAAAACGGCCAGATTTTTTACATCGGCAACAATGGCAGCAGCGCGAATTCTATTGTTGTGCAATAGAAGAGAGGGGCTTTAATGCCGAAAGCGTTTCTGAGGAGTCGCATGGACAAAGGCAAGTCTCCTAAACGCACAAAAGTGCCAATCCTGCATTTTTATAATTATTTGATTATCAAATTTTTAATAAATAAATCTCAAAAAGTGTAAACCCTATTTTCCTGTCTCTGCGTCAACCATGCACATGCACCTTAAACCGCATCACCCGCCGGGTATCAAAAAGAATATCTATATAATCCAGGCTATAATCTTTAACTACATAGGTAAACTCATATTTATCGCCATCGTGCCTGTACTTTACATAACGCTGTTTCTTTATTGCCGAGGTATCATTAAACCTGATCCTGCTTCGTTTGCTGAGGTAGTACCAATACCACAGATCGGGGTTTTGAAAAATATTGGTGTTGATCTGTAAATCGTGAAAGCTGCCTTTATAAGCCAGTTTAAAATGGATGGTGTCGCCTTTTTTTGCGGTGATGATGCCCGAGCCTGGGGTAATCAATTTGATATTGCCTGCCTCATCGGGCACATAATAGGGGTTTGATGAAAATTTGTCTATTGTATAATGCGGCATCAATACCCATTTGGGATCTTCTGGAAAATGGTTTTTTGCAAACTCTTCGCAGGGCGTAAGCCAATAATAATCGTCATAGTCCTTATGAAAAGACAGGAGCTTGCCGTCCTCATCCTTACTACAGCCGCCCGCCGCCCAGGTGGCATCCAGCAGGTAATAATCGCCGTTTAACAAAACCGCGTTCCAGGCATGGTCAAGTTCGCCTGGGGTGCCAACTTCGTAGTATTCTGTCCGCACATATCCAGGTACTACTGCCGACTGTATGCCTGCTATGTCGCACATTTTTTTAAAAAGCATGGCGTAACCCTGGCAAACCGCCTTTTTTTTATCAAGTACCTTAGTAATATACGCGGTTTCCCAAGCGGTTTTCTTGATCTCGCAACCGAGGCTATCGCCGCTGCAGGTAAAAGTTTTTGGCTCTTTTCCCTTGTACGAATATTTGTCAAAGTATTTAAAATCGTACGCAATATTTTCGGTAATCCACCGGAAAATGGCCCTTACTTTTAATAACTGCTCAGGGAAAGGACTGGTGAGTTGTTTGGTGAGGAGGGTAAGATCATTATCATATTTTATGGTCTTGGCCAAAGTATCAGCTTTTGAAAAATCGGCAACCGGCTTTACTTGTTGCCCGAAAAGGAGGCAAGGCAAAAGCAAAATTAATACCGCCGGTAGCGATTTATGTATCGTCATAAACGCTAAATATACAGGTGTTGATGATAAAATGCAATTGGACATGTTCTACCGCCGTGCTTATCCAGCGGGGCCCGAAGAGGTGGTGCCGCCCTCCCCGCTTGTGTCAATTGCGAGGCATCCAGATTATATCGGGACTAATTACGTAGGGTGGCCAGGAAGAGACTGCTTAATATTGACATTAATACTTAAATTGCGTTATGAACCGGATGAAACCCAATGAACATTTTATTTTGACAGTTTTTAACAAGTCCTTTATTGCGTTTCCTGTGCTCATTGTTGTATTTTTTGTTTACGGCACCCATCACGAGCATGGTGACGCCAATGCCGGCGGGATGTACCCGATAGTTTTTGCCGTACAATACCTAATCATTACTGTTGTATCAAATATTTTATACGCCCTAACCGATAAGGCTACCTTTAATACGAGGATAAATTTTATTAAGAACTTCGCTCACGTGACTTTAGGAGTTGTTTTGTTTTGGTTTCACGGCGATGTTATGCAGGCAATTGTTTTGCTAACATTACCGACGCTTTTAGTTGTCAATTTAATAATGTCCGCCTACAACTCGTTTATCAAGCCTGTTTGAAGCTTTCATCTTTGGATATAATAAGTTGATTGAGTTAATAAAAGTATAACTTTTATAAGCTTATCAACCGCAATCAACTTAATCAACTTCCTTTTTCAAATTTCCGGTGATCTGAGGGTTTTGTGGTGGCAGGCTCGATACTTCTTTCTCAACCTCGGTTTGCTGAACAAATACCGCATATTCGGCAGGTTCAATTTTGCTTCCGATAGCCTCGGCATAAACCTGGGTAAATTCGGCGCCTATATATAGTATAGCAGAAGTGTAATATATCCAGATGAGTATCACTAAAATTGATCCGGCTGCTCCGTAGGCCGAGCTTTTTGCCGTATATTCAATATAGACGTTTATACCATACTGACCTATCATAAAAAAGGCGGCGGTAAAAAATGCCCCGGCACGCACATCTTTCCAGCGGATCTTTACATCGGGTAAAAACTTGAATATGATACCAAAGAGTACGGCAATAACTGTAAATGTTATGCCCAGGTTGATCGCTTTAAACAAGAAACCTGTAATTACGGGTAGAAAATGCTGGAGGTGGGTGCTCAGGCTCGTTAAAATAAGGTTTACTATTAACGATGCCAGCAACAGGAAGGCAAGGCTAACAATAAGCGAAAAAGATAAAAAACGGTTTTGGACCAGCTTCAGCCAGCCTTTTTTGGGTTTGGCCTTTACCCGCCATATAATGTTAAGCGAATCCTGTATCTCGACAAAAGTACTGCTGGCGCCAATTAATAAGGTAATAATACTTATAACAAGTGCAGTTGCTGATTTGCCCGAAAACGCAAGATTTTTTAAAATATCCTGTATCTCGGTAGCCGCTTGCGGGCCTACGTAATGAACAATTTGCGGGTAAATTGCATTCGAAGCGGCATCATGTTTAAAAAACAAACCCGCAACCGAAATAACCAATATCAATAATGGCGCAATTGAAAATACAGTGTAATAGGCTAATGAGGCGCTAAGTTTAAGGCCATTGTCATTAATAAAACCCATAAGGGTGGCCACTATTATTTGCCAGATATGTTTAAAATATGCTTTACTAAAAAGTTTCATTGTGTTGTAATCCCCTGGCGTAGCAGTTGAGTACGTTTTGCCGCTACGATTTATTAGAGGCAACTTTAGTGCCTATATGCAAAGAAAGCATATAACAGCTAAAATGTTTGGAAACAGCTTTAAATTATTGCTTATCGGCAATTTCCGAAAACGGGATATCAAGCAATGGGTATTTCTGCCAACCATTAAAATCAAAATGCCACCATTCGCTCGGTATCTCTACAAACCCATGCGTCTGCATAGCGTTTCTTAATATTTCGCGGTTAGCTATCTCTTGCTGCGGCAGCGCCATGTAGTTTGATGCCGCTTTTTTACTGAAGCTGTCAAAACCTGTGGGCATATCCAGTTCTTTGCCGGTTTTAAGGTCGATCAGGCTCATATCGATGGCGCAGCCCCGGTTATGTTTCGATCCTTTGCGCGGGTCGGCAACAAAATTGGTGTCCAGCGCTACCTCGTAAAACTTAACGGTAATGGCATAAGGGCGATAAGCATCGTATATTTTTATGCCCAGGCCTTTTGTTTTCATTTCAGCCTCAACATCGCGCAAAGCCATTACAACCGGCAGGCGGGCAAAAGCCTTAGCCTCGCGGTACATCTGGTGATGGGTGAAATTATTGGTGGTGGCATACCTTATATCAAGCACAATGCCGGGGATGTATTTTTTTATTTCAACCAGCCTTGTTTCGGGATGGGCTTTTATTTGCTGCGCGTATTTTTTTTCACCCATCACCTTCGAGCTGTCTATGTATTTATAGTGCTGCGCATTTGCTATACCCGAAGCGATGATAAAAAGGCTAAAAACAATATAACGTTTCATGTTTTAGTGATGGGAAACTATAAGCAAGTCAAGGTCTTTTGTCGGGATAGAGAAGCGCTCGCCCATGTGCTTGCTGGTTAAATGGCCTTTATATATGTATACCGCATCGCGCATGCCCGATTTTTGCCATATCAAATTTTTCAGACTGCCATGTTCGCCAATATCAAGCAGTATCGGGGTAAAAATATTGGTTAAAGCATAAGTCGCGGTGCGTGCCACACGCGAGGCGATATTTGGCACACAATAGTGAATAACATCATATTTCCTGAAAACGGGATGGGTATGATTAGTTACTTCCGATGTTTCAAAACAGCCGCCCTGGTCAATACTTACATCAATAATTACCGAATTGGGTTTCATCCGGCTTACGGTAGCTTCAGATACAAGGCAGGGGCTCCTGCCATCTTCGGCACGCATAGCGCCGATAGCTACATCGCAGGTAGTAATGGCTTTTTCTAAAACAATGGGCTGCACAACCGATGTAAATACCCGGCTGCCAATGTTATTTTGCAAACGGCGTAGTTTATAGATTGATGGATCAAAAACCTTTACTTCAGCGCCCAATGATATGGCAGCACGGGCGGCATATTCGCCAACTGTGCCGGCGCCCAATATCACAATTTCTGTGGGCGGTACGCCGGTGATGCCGCCAAGCATTAAACCTTTACCATCAAATATATTACTCAGGTATTCGGCAGCTATTAAAATCGATGTGGCGCCGACAATCTCGCTCATGGCCCTCACCACGCTTAACGAGCCGCCTTCATCGCGCAGGTGCTCAAAGCAAAGCGCAGTTATTCTTTTATTGATAAGCGCATGCAGGCTCTCAACTTTAAAGGTTGATAATTGTAATGCCGAGATCAATATTTGCCCGGGCTTCATCAATTCGATCTCACCGGGTGTTGGCGGCGCTATTTTTATGATGATATCAGCCTCGTAAAGCTTTTTTGTGTCGTAAACAATCTGTGCGCCCTGTTCGCTATAATCCTTGTCCGAAAAGTTTGCTGCCTGGCCCGCATTGGTTTCCAGCATCACATCATGCCCGTTATTAATCAGCAGTGCGACTGATAAAGGCGTTAATGGTACCCTGTTTTCCTGGAAGGATATTTCTTTTGGAATGCCGATGTATAGTTTGTGCTTTTTGTTTTTTACCTCCAGCATCGACTCCTGGGGTTGCATCATGGCTTGTTTGGCAATATCTGAAAACCCACTTAATTTCCCTGAGCTCATTCTGTATTATTTTCTGGATGATGAAGATAAGTAAAAAAGTATTAAGTTTTAATTAAATCTTTTCAATAATTATCTCCCGCGAATTATCCGCAGTTTCTGTTATTTTGATGCGTATATAATGATCGGGCAACAGCCCCGGTATCTTTTCAGGCCATTCGATAAAACAGTAAGCATCCGAATAAAAATAT
>JABDCF010000173.1 GCA_013288235.1 Bacteroidota bacterium
AAGCCGACTCGGGCAGTGTTTTTTTGGATGGACTTGATGTATTGAAAAATAAGACAGAAGTGCGGCAATTGCTGGGCTACCTGCCGCAGGAGTTTGGCGTTTATCCAAAAATATCAGCCGAGCGCATGCTTGACCATATTGCCCAGCTAAAAGGCATCGGCAACAATGCGGAACGAAAAGACCTGGTGAACTCGCTGCTGGATAATGTAAACCTGTCGAAAGATAAAAAGAAACATTTGGGTACTTATTCGGGCGGGATGAAACAGCGTTTTGGTATAGCCCAGGCACTGATAGGCAACCCCAAACTTATTATTGTGGATGAACCAACCGCAGGCCTTGATCCTGCCGAAAGAAACCGTTTTTACAACCTGTTGAGCCAGCTTGGCGAAAATACCATAGTGATCTTATCCACGCATATTGTGGAGGACGTAAGTACGCTATGTTCCAACTTTGCAATTATTTGCCAGGGCGAGGTGTTGTATGCGGGCGAGCCTGATACCGCAGTAAACGAGATGGAGGGCAAAGTATACAGCAAAGCCATTACCAAGGCCGAGCTTGGGCATTACCAGGATGATTTCAGGGTGATATCAACCCAATTAAAAACGGGCAAGCTGCACATCAGGATATTGCAGGATACTGCACCGGGCCATGGTTTTGAACCTGTAGTACCTAACCTTGAGGATGTTTATTTCAGCAATATTGCTACCCGTGTAGATGTAAATACTATTTAACCTGAATATTCGCCTCACCTAAATCCTCTCCAAAGGAGAGGACTTAAGAACCCTCTCCTTTTGGAGAGGGCAGGGTGAGGCGAGAGCGTAAACGATTAACCACATTAAACTTATTAGCTATGTTTTGGAAAATATTTCTGTTCGAAGTTCAGAACAGGCTCCGCAGGCCTGCCATATATTTGTACTTTTTAGCTGCCCTGATATTTACAATAGGCTCATTTGCAACAGGTTCGCTGCCTGTGCAGGATAAGGAGCATATCAATGCGCCTTACCTTATCGCGCTTTGGTGCGCTGGTATTACCATGATCATGATGCTGGTTAGCTCATCAATTATGGGTACGCCGCTATACCGCGATATTGAATACAATACCAAAGACTATTACCTCACATATCCCATAACAAAGGCGGGCTACTTTTGGGGACGTTTCCTGGGGTCGTTTTTATTTATGGCTTTTATTGGCAGCTCGGTATTGTTCGGGGTTTTTATAGGCAGCAAGCTTGGTCCGGCCATGGGCTGGCGAGATGCTAAGCAATACGGCCCAAACAACTTAATTTATTACCTGCAGCCGTTTTTTACCATCGCCCTGCCCAACCTGTTTTTTACCTCAGCTTTGTTCTTCGGCCTTGTAGCCATAACGCGCAATGTAAAGGTGATATACGCCGGGGGGATATTGCTTTTCCTGGGATATTTCCTCTCTATCTTTTTCCTTGATCATACCAACAATGGAAATGTGATTGTCCTTGCCGATGCGTTTGGCATCAATGGGGTACGGCTGCAAACAAACAATTCATCGGCCCTACAGCAAAATACCACGTTGATGGCCTCATCGGGCACGTTCCTGCTGAACCGGATCATCTGGACGGGTGTCGGTTTGGTGATCCTGCTTTACACGTATTTTAATTTCAGTTTCGAAAAGTTCTTCAGCGGTAAAAGGGACAAATCGGCGATTGATGATGAAACCATTCGAACAAAAAAAGTACTGCCCGCAAAAGTGCATACCAGCTTTACAGGCAGCTACAACCGTAAAATGCTTTTTAAACTCAGCAAGCTCGAACTACTGAATATCATCCGTGACAATTATTTCTGGATAATTGTATTTAGCGGCGCAGTATTCCTGGGATTTGTTTTCTGGATGGGCTCGCAGGATTTCAGCGTGCCTTACTTCCCGCGCACCGTGCTGCTTTTGGGTATTTTTAATGATGTTTTCCCGTTCTTTATTTTCTTCATCATCGTTTTTTATACCGGCGAAACATTACATCGCGATAAGCTTACCCGGTACGCTTTTATCAATGACTCGCTGCCACCGCCAAACTGGGTTTTAAATGGCTCGAAGCTGGTGGCATTGCTTATAATTGGCGCTGGCCTGGCGTTAATGCCACTTGTTACCGGTATTTTTGTGCAAACCATAAAGGGCTTTCATCAATATAATTTATCGCTTTACTGTACTTTCTTTTTTTCGGTGATATTGCCGGAATTGCTGGAGATGGTGCTCTTTGCCTATGTGGTACATGTGCTGGTGAACAATAAATTTGTGGCGCACGGCATCGCAGTTTTTATTTGGGTGGCCATATTCTTCCTGCGTACTTCGGGCATATTTAATTATAATTTACTGCTTTACTCCTACACGCCCTGGTTCGGCATGTCGGATATGGATGGGTTTGGCCATATGCTAAAGCCGATAAACTGGTTTAACTTGTACTGGCTGCTTTGCGGCGGTTTGCTCGTCATCATTTCGGCGCTGTTTTATTACCGGGGTGTTACCTCATCCTTTAAAGAAAGGCTTCAACTTGTACCCGAACGTTTCGATAAAAAAACAAAGCTTTTTACGGCTATACTATTACTGGCATTTTTATCGGTAGCGGGTTATAACTATTATAATGTGAGCTATTTGAATAATTATACCATAAAAAGCGAGGATGAAGACAGGGCGATTATTTACGAAAAAACATTAAAACACTTCGCCAGTTTGCCGCTGCCAAAAATAACCCGCATCAAAATGTTTGCAGACATCTATCCCGATAAGCAAGCGCAATTAGTAAGGGCTTTTATCACGGTAGTAAATAAAAATAATAAGCCGATAGATAAAATATTACTGGATGGCGACGAGCTTACTGATTACAGCATAAAAATTGACGGCAAACCCCTGCCTTTTACCAGCCCGCTGATATACCATAGGGCATTCTTTAGCTTTTTCAGGCCGAAGAATGATACGGCTGCGTACCGTTTATACCGGTTTGAAAAGCCGCTTGCGCCGGGTGATACAGCTGTGCTGGAGGTAAATTCATCCGTTACGTTTAAGGGTTTTCAAAATGGCTTGTACGCTGGAAGGCTGCTGCGGAACGGAACATTTTTTACAGGTGGTTTGCCCGAATTAGGGTATGATGACGATGACGAAATAGGCAGTCCGTACGAGCGGAAAAAAGCCGGTTTGCCGCCTAAGGCAGACGAAGATATTGCCCAAAATGACCCCGAAGGTATGGCCACGCTGAAAGCCGGTAAAGCCGCCGACCTGGTGAGCTGGGACCTAACGATAAGTACCTCCGGCGATCAAACCATGATATCATCGGGCAGGTTACAAAAACAATGGCAGCAAAACGGGCGCAATTATTTTCACTTTGTGCAGGATAAGCCGGGTTTGTACGGACCGCTGGCTGCCGTAGGCGCAAGATATGCTGTAGCTAAAGACAGTGTGCAACTGGATCATAAAGTGGGTATCAGTGTTTACTATTCGCCCGGGCATGATGAGAACATTAGCCGGTATATGGCGGCGTATAAAGATGGCTTGCGCTATTTTAGTTCAGTTTACGGTGAATATCCGTTTAGTGATATCAGCCTGGCGGAAACATCGGAGTATGGCCCGCGCGAAGGCTCATTTACAAACTTTGACACGTATGCCGAGTACTATACATGGAACAGTCACTTTACCGACCCTAACCAAACCGACTATCTTTATTTAACTACAGCAACGCAACTGGCGCAGCAATGGTGGCGTTTCCAGGTGGCACCAAACAGTACCATAGGCTCGCTGGATATTCCCGAAGGGCTTTCAACCTATTGCGCTTTGGTGATGATGGAAAGGAAATACGGGAAAGATAACATCAAAGGGATATTGCAGGACCAGTTGTGGCCATACCTGTTTATCCGCAGGCGTATGAACGATAAAGAGCAGCCGCTGATAAAAGCAAAAGAATGGTTTCAATGGGGCGGCAAACAAGCCATTGCCTTATACGGTCTGCGGGACCTAATAGGCGACACTAATATAAACGCCGCCCTGCGCGAATTTAAAAATGCTTATGCCTTTAAAAACACACCGCCTTATGCCGGTAGTAATAATCTTTATAGCTACCTGCAAAAGCATACGCCCGATTCGTTGCAGTATTATTTAACCGATACCTGGCAGAAGATAACCCTGTATGATAATAAAGTAACCGATGTAAAAGTTGCGCCAACAGGCAAAAACAACGAATATAAAGTGACGCTTAAAGTTGATGTTGCCAAGCAGTACATAAACGATAAAGGCGATGATGTACAGGCAAAACAAATGAACGATTATATTGATATTGGCATATTTGCCGCCGACACCAAAAACAAGGCAGGCCGCAGCCAGGTTAACCCGCTTTATTTAAAAAAATACAAGTTTAATTACGGCCGGCATACCCTTACCGTTACAGTAAAAGGCAAGCCGGTAAGGGTTGGGATAGATCCGTATAGTAAATTGATAGACAGGAACCCTGGGGATAATATGAGAGATATGTAAAAGTTCCGCGATTTTTTGTCATTGCGAGGTACGAAGCAATCTCGTCGCATGTATTGGCGCTAATGCATTTGCGACGAGATTGCCGCGTTCGTTCCTCACTCGCAATGACAAAGTTTTTTTGTTAACTATGTTTTTAGGAGTTCTCAATAAGAAACCCGAAAGCTCATGCTAAATTCAGCATAGCCCTGATGGTGGTATATGGAGTTAGCTCGCCTTCATCGGCCTGCTTTAATGATTCTTTTACACCTTTTACCACATGCTCAGGATAAACTTCGCTTTTTTGCTCAAAAGTTATTTTCATGGCCTTAATTACAGCTTTTAAAGCAGTTAACTGTTCTTTGTTTTCGGGATAAACAATGAGTGGTTCCACATGCAACGATATATTATTAAAATAAAACTAAGTTAGAGTAAAAGAGCGCCCTTAAAAAGTTAATTTAATCTTGTGAAAAACATTGGTTACGGGATTATCTATTGAGTCCGGGCTTCCTAACACTTGTCTTACTTGACTTGCAATTTCAGCTTTGTATGTTTCAAGTTTAGGAACAAGGGTATAAATATCTGTAGTATCAATTATTATAGTTCTTGATTGGCTTAAATCGAAAGGAATTCTATCAGATTTCCTAATTATTTGTACCGTCGGTAATCTACAAACATGCCTCAAAGCTAACTCATAAAATACGTTAGGATTATGAAACGATAAATCTGCTATAACAAGTTTCGATTTAAAGATATATTCGATTATCTGATTTGTTATTGTGCCCGGTTTATCTATTTGATCGGCTCTGACAACTTTTAAATCAAGTTGCTGTATGACCGGAGATATTATTGATTCTAGAAATAGGTCTGAATGCTTCCTAAATTCAGAGTCTTCACTTCCAATGGGGGTTATATAAAAACATATATTTTCAAAATCATCAAAACTGATAAGACTCTCACTACTTTCAGTTTGAACCAAATCAATAGTTTTTTGGGAAGTAATTTGCAGGAGGTTCTTGTTGGAAGGAATCTTTTCCAGGGCATGTTCAAGTGATATTAGTCTTTCCGCACCCGATATAGTTTGTAATAGCCCTAAATACTTTATGTTTACTATAAAGGTTTCGACTGATTCAATGGCAGCTTCCTTATCTATTCCACGTGATTTATACTCCTCGAAGACAAGGTCGGTTATCACGGTGATTGTCGGTAGTTTGTTTACGGAAAATATAATA
>JABDCF010000174.1 GCA_013288235.1 Bacteroidota bacterium
CAATGCAATTTTCTTTGAACGGATGATCGCATCGTTTCATTACAAAAGCAATATCGGTTTTATCATCTACGTTTCCGATTCTATTGGTTACCTGGGTAGCGTAACGGTTTTACTGGTAAAAGAATTGGGTAGACCTTCAATTAGCTGGGCAGCATTTTTTAAAGATGGCGTTTTGATTGTGGGCGGCGTTGGGGCTGTTTGTGCCACGCTTTCACTGCTGTATTTTCTTCAAAGTGCAAAAAAAGGAAATAAAAGCGAAGAACCACAGGGTGAACTAATAATACAACCCGCATGAAACAATCCTCATCAAAAAACAGTGCAATAATTATTGGCGCCGGAATCGTTGGGCTTGCCACAGCACGGGCATTGGCGATAAGGGGCTATAAAGTAACGGTATTTGAGCGGAACGAGCGCGCTGTTGGTGCATCCATTCGTAATTTTGGCATGGTTTGGCCCATCGGGCAAGCTACCGGCCCCCTGTATGAAAGAGCTTTGCTATCCCGCAGCATCTGGAAAGAAATTTGTACCGAAGCACGGATATGGCATGATGAAGTTGGCTCGCTCCATCTTGCGTATCAGCAGGATGAATTGCAGGCAATTACTGAATATGTTGAAGCCAACCGGCAATATCGTGATTGTGCGCTGCTTACAGCCAAACAGGCCCTGCAAAAATCCCCGGCAGTAAACGCCGACGGTTTAAAAGGCGCATTATGGAGCAGCGAAGAAATGATCGTTGAATCAAGGGTTGCCGTTGGCCAGGTTGCAGCATACCTTGCTGAGAAATATGCTGTTGAATTTTACTGGAACACAGCGATCAGCCGGGTAGATCACCCAACGGTTAAATCGGGTAATCAAAGCTGGGAAGCTGATGAAATATTTGTATGCAGCGGGGCTGATTTTGAAACGCTTTACCCCGAATTGTTTTCACAATCATCAATAACAAAGTGCAAGCTGCAAATGATGCGCCTTGTTAGCCAGCCCGATGAATGGCGCATAGGGCCAGCATTGTGCGGGGGCTTATCAATGATACATTATCCCGGATTTCAATCGGCTGCGTCATTACCAGCCTTGCGCAAACGTTATGAAGAACAGTATGCAGGCCACCTGGAATGGGGCGTTCATGTAATGGTTTCACAAAATGGCAGCGGGGAACTAACAATCGGCGACTCGCACGAATACGGCCTGGTTCATGATCCTTTCGATAAGCAATTTATTAATGATTTAATAACCGGCTACTTACAAACTTTTGCGAAATTTAAGGAGTGGAAGCTGTTGCAATCATGGCATGGCATATACTCCAAAATGACTAATGGCGCGACCGAGTTAATTATTGAAGCGGCCCCCGGTGTAACCATTATCAACGGCCTCGGTGGTAACGGAATGACATTATCATTCGGGCTTTGCGAGGAATATATTGGAAAAATAAGATCATAGTTCATGGACCATAGTTCATAGTAGCTTCAGGCGTTTATAGATAATTTGTTATTCTTGCCATGAGCTATGGTCCATGAACTATGAACCCTAATAAACAAACAATGGAAACCAGGAGAGATTTTATAAAAAAGGCGGCATTTTTAGCTGGTGCAGCGGGAGTAGCAAACTTTTTGCCGCTTTCAATTCAAAAGGCTATGGCTATTAACCCGGCGCCGGGCAGCACCTTTATGGATGCAGAACATATTGTTATCCTTATGCAGGAAAACCGCTCTTTCGATCATTGTTTTGGCACGTTAAAAGGCGTACGTGGTTATAATGATCCACGCGCTATTGATCTGCCAAATAAAAATAAAGTATGGCTGCAATCCAACAAAAAAGGTGAAACTTATGCACCTTTCCGTCTTGATATAAAAAATACCAAAGCCACCTGGATGGAATCCCTTCCCCATTCATGGCGAAACCAGGTAAACGCCCGCAATGACGGCAAATTTGATCAGTGGCTTGAAAATAAGCGCAACAGCATCCCCGAGTATGCCGATATGCCCTTAACTTTAGGTTATCATACCCGCGAAGATATTCCGTTTTATTATTCGCTTGCCGATGCTTTTACCGTTTGCGACCAGAATTTTTGTTCTGCGTTAACCGGCACTAACCCCAATCGTCTTTTTTTCTGGACCGGGACCGTTCGTCCCGAGCAAAATGAAAACTCGCGGGCCCCTGTGTGGAATGATGATATGGAGTACGGCACATTAAACTAGGGCACGTTTCCTGAACGATTGGAAGATAACGGCATATCATGGAAATGCTACCAGAACGAGGTAGCTATAGATACCGGTTTTGAAGGAGAAGAAGATGATTGGCTGGGAAATTTCCAGGATAACCCGCTGGAGTTTTTCGCGCAATACAACATTCATCTGCACGAGCCGCACATTTTGGCCATGCAAAAAAAATATGTCGAACTTCCTGTAAAGATCGATGAGCTAAAAAAGCAGATAGCCGCGTTACCTGCCGGGGATAAAAGCCTTAAAAAGTTAAAACAACAATTACGGGAAACACAGTCGAACCTGGATGCGGTTACCAAAGAGCGTGAAACCTGGAAATTGGGTATGTTCGAAAAGCTTAGCGACCGGGAAAAAAGCATCCACAATAAAGCATTTGACACTAATAAAAACGATCCGCACCACCGCCAGTTGGTTAGCCTGAAATATAACGACGATGGTACCGAACGCGAAATGCAGGTACCTATGGGCGATGTGCTGCACCAGTTCAGGGATGACGTTAAATCCGGCAACCTGCCGACAGTATCGTGGGTTACGGCCCCCACAAATTTCTCGGACCATCCGAGTGCAGCCTGGTATGGGGCATGGTATGTCTCAGAAGTAATGGACATCCTTACCCAAAACCCCGAAGTATGGAAGAAAACCATTTTTATTTTGACTTATGATGAAAACGATGGCTATTTTGACCATGTGCCGCCATTTGTTGCACCCCATTCGCATAAAACAGGTACCGGCAAAGTGTCAAACGGGATTGATACCCGGGTTGAGTTTGTTACCCTGGAACAGGAACTGGAAAGAAAGGATTTCCCCGAAAAATATGACCGCGAAAGCTCCATAGGGTTGGGATACCGGGTACCCATGGTAATCGCTTCGCCGTGGAGCAAGGGCGGATGGGTAAACTCCGAAGTTTTTGATCATACATCAACCCTGCAATTCCTCGAAACTTTTCTAAATAAAAAAACAGGTAAGAGCATCAAGGAAACAAACATCAGCGATTGGCGAAGAACAGTTTGCGGCGACCTGACATCAGTTTTCAGGCCGTATAACGGTGAAGAAATTCCCAATCCTGCATTTTTATCTAAAGACAAATTTGTGGAAGGCATACACAAGGCCAAGTTTAAAAAATTGCCCGATGATTTTAAGGTACTTACAGCCGATGAGATAGTTGAGATCAATAAAGCGCCGCACCTTTCGCACTATATGCCAAAGCAGGAAAGTGGCATAAAACCATCGTGCGCCCTGCCCTACCAGCTTTATGCAGACGGTAAATTAAACCGGGATAAAGGATCATTTGAACTAAGCTTCACCGCCGGTAATGAGATTTTTGGCAAAAATGCATCCGGAGCGCCATTCAGTGTTTATGCCCCCGGAAAATATTTGCAGGAAAATGTACGCACCTGGGCTTATACTGCCATCGCCGGCGATACGCTGACCGATGCCTGGCCGCTCAAGGAGTTTGAAGGCGGCAGCAATTATCACCTGCGGGTATATGGCCCCAACGGATTTTTCCGCGAGTTTAAGGGCAACGCAGCAGACCCGGATTTAGAGATCGCGCTTGAATACCAGCGAAGCGCAAACGAAAATAAAAAACTAACTGGCAACCTGGACCTTAAACTGCATAACTTAAGCAGCAATACCCATACCATTGAAATTATTGACCACGCCTATAAAACAAACAACCATAAACGATTGCTTGAAGCGGGAAGTAAATTAAACATGGTGTTAAATTTGGCAAACAGCCATGGATGGTACGATTTCAGCGTTAAAGTAAGCGGTAATCAGAATTATGAAAAGCGTTATGCAGGGCGTGTTGAAACCGGAAATCCTTCGTACAGTGATCCGCTAATGGGGGGTATGTTGGTTTAAAAGCGACCGGGCAGTAGTATTAATTTACTACTGCTATCACCATACCATCATGGTATTTACTGCCAACGGTTTGTATAATGGTGGCGGTTACCTGCTTGTTTTCAGCAAGCATTTTGTTGAGTCTTTGCACACCTTTAACTTTTTCATCGGTTGCCTTTGTGTCCAAAACTTTGCCTTCCCGTATAACGTTATCGGCAACAATTATGGTCCCCGGCCTCGATAGTTTTAAAGCCCATTCAAAATATTCAGTATAGGGCGGTTTATCGGCATCAATAAATATCATATCAAACGGGCCGATTTCTTCTGCTTCGATAGCCGGTAGCAGCTCAAGGGCTTTTCCTATTCGTATATCCACAATAGGGTCTAAACCAGCTTTTATAATATTCCTGTGTGCAATTTCGGCGTTTGATTGTTCCAGCTCCAGGGTTATAAGGTGCCCGTCGAGAGGAAGCACCCGCCCAAGCCAGATGGTGCTGTAACCGCCCAAAGTGCCTATTTCCAATATTTTCCTGGCATTGCACGAGCGGGCCAACACCTGTAAAAATTTACCCTGGTTGGCCGATACATTAGCGCCCGGCATCGTGGTATCTTTTACAGATCGCCCGGCGCTTTTTAGCACTTCATCCTCATGGCCCAATAACTCGCCGATATAATTATCCACCGATTCAAATAGTTCTGCGTTCATTTATCTTTTTTATAAATGTTGAATATGAATCCTATTCCGGTTTGCTGAAAACTATTTTACCACCCGAAATAGTTTTTAAAACCCGGACGTTATAAATTTTTGCGGGATTAATCGTAGTTGGATCTTTATCTAAAACGATCATATCTGCCAACTGGCCGGTTATTAACCGTCCTTTTTTATTTTCTTCAAAAGTTGTGTAAGCGCCGCCAAAGGTGTAGGCCTTTATGGCGTCTTCGGCATCAATCCGCTGGTTGGCGCCAATCACTATGCCACCATCTTTTGTCGCCCGGTTAACAGCGCTGCCGAGCCTGATCATGGCCGGGTAGGGCGATATTGGCGCATCTGAATGCAGCGCATAAATAATGCCCATATCCATCGCTGTTTTGGTGGGATGCAGCATAGCCATTCTCTTTTCACCGTAAACCAACATTTTTTCGCCAAGCTCATACATATAACAATGAAATACGGGGACGATACTGTCCTTTTTTATCTTATCCAAAATTCCCTGGTTGGTAATGCTGCAATGCTCAATACGATGACGGGCGTCTGGCCGCGGGTATTGCTTTTGCGCATATTCAATAGCGGCTATCACCATATCAATTTCCCGGTCGCCATTGGAATGACATGCAATTTGCAAACCGGCCTTATGTATCCTTAAAAACAAGCTATCCAGTGAAGCCTGGCTGCGGGCAGGCGGTATGCCATAATAATCTTTTTTTCCTGTTACCGGGTTTATCATGTCATAAGGCTCATATAGCCAGCATGTTTTTCCGCTCAGGGAATTGCCGTGGATAACTTTCACACCCTCAATACGCAGGTGATCGGTATTTGTCCTTTCTATTTTCCCGGATATCAGGTCATCAGCGTAAGGTGTGCCCATCAATAAGTTAAAACGCATTGGGAAACCTT
>JABDCF010000175.1 GCA_013288235.1 Bacteroidota bacterium
GCTAAATTTAAATAAGTTAAAATAATATTTATCAGGCCCTATCGCCCCTTTTTTTAAGTTTTGATTTTATGATCAGGTTTATATTTGGTTTGTTACTATTCCTCATGCCATTTGCTTTGCTGGCCCAATCCTTTACTCCCGATCCCGATTGGCGTTTTGAGAATTTTAACGGGCAAAACCATTTTATCAACCGTGAAATATCTGACCTGGCGATGGATAAAAATGGGTATATATGGACAAGCAGTACCGGGGTGCAACGGTTTGATGGTTACCGTACAGTTGAGTTTAACAGCTTTGACCAGTTGAAAGGCGGTTTAAGGGACAATTATACGGGAGAAATAGCAGACAATAACGGCAGGATATGGGTAAGTTCAGCCGGGTTATGTTATTATGATGATGCAAGCGGGAAATTTATTTATGTTAACCCGGATGCAAAGCATAATCTCACCTATATCGATGCCTTTTGCATCCAAAAAAATTACTTATGGTTTATTTGCGAATTTGGTTTGGCAAAACTGGATGTCCGCACCCTGAAAATTTCTTTTACATCGCTGATAAAGGTTACCGACCCGTTATGCTCTTTCCTGGCTGATGACAATACCCTGGTGATATCAAGCCGCGAAAAAGTGTATGTCTATAATATAAAAGAAGACACCTATACCTCAAATACTTTAATTTACGACCATACCCTTGTTAAAATATTTGCGGCGGCCAAAGGCGGAAATGATATTTTTTTAGGTACAAATTATGGGTTGTTTACTTTCAAACATTTAAAGGATATTGCACGGGTTAGCGCTGTAAAAAAGGGGCTTGCAATAGACGACCTGGTATTTCTTCCGCAGGATAAAGAAAAACGCTATCTTTTTTTAGGCACCGAAGGCAAGGGCCTGCTGATTTATAATACGGCATTAAAAAAGATTGAATTTACCTACCTTCATGATAATAGCAACCCCTACAGCCTGCCGAACAATATAATTTCACGGCTATTTGTTGATAAAAAGGAGCGCCTGTGGTTATGTACCGATTTGGGGATAAGTATGATGGATGTATTTAACCGGCAATTAAAAATACGGGTAATAGATAAAGACAATACAGATGAGCTGGGTATAAATAAAATAGCCAGGGATAAATACGATAGTACAAAAGTTTGGATGTCATCATACAACCAGGGGATGATATGTATAAACTGGAAAACCAAGCAAGTTGAAAAGATATATAATACAAACCCCGAAGCGCGGGTTATATATGACTTTGCACAGCTTTCGAAAAATAAATGGCTCATCACCACGCCAAAAAAAATAATGGAATGGAGCCCCATGCTGGGCATCCTGTCACAAAAAGAACTGCCCATTTCCGATTCGCTCCGCTTGGTATGTAATATCCGCAGGTTAATTATGGCCGGTAATAATGCTTGTTTTATTACAACCAATAAAGGGCTATTTAAGTATGACCTTGCCACACACCAGGTGAGCGCAGCATCAGTAAATATATCCGCTAAAATAAAAGACCCGTTCAAATACATACTATTAGATGGCTTTTATGATAACGGGGAGCTTTGGATAACATCAAGGAGCGGCTTGTTCAATTATAATATTGCTGAAAAAAAAACTTCTTTTTACCGGGGTAAAGGGGAGGCCGGGAACTATTTTTTCTTTGATATTACCAAAGCGGCAAATAATCAGATTGTTTGCGCTGCGGGTACCGGCATAACCATATTCAATAAAAAAACAAAAAGTTTTAAAGTAGTAAATTCATTAGCTAATTTATACAAGCCCGGTTGTGCAAGTGTTATAGGTATAAATAGTACAGTTTGGATAGGAACTGCAATAGGGATATTGAATTATAACCTAAGTAACAATGTATCTTCAAGGGCTGAATATGAAACTTCAATGATGGAAGTTTTTCCGAGCTCATCGTTTGCTGTTATTGGTAACGATGTTGTTTTTGGTTTTAGGAACGGGTATGCATGGTTTACGCCAAACCTTAAAACTATTTCAAACCCTTCAGGGCCATCGATTGAAAGCGTGTACGTAAATAACCAGGCAGTTTCACGACAGTATGATGCCAAAAGCAGCGGCCAGAAACTGGTTTTTAGCCATTCGGATAATTCCATAAACATAGCTTTTACCGCTTTCTTATATACCGACCCTGACCATATAAAATTCCGTTACAAACTAAAAGGGGCCGGGTCTGGGTGGCAATATGCCGGTGATCAGCGCAGCGCTAATTATGCGCAACTTGAGCCGGGCAATTATACCTTTTATGTTCAATCAGGCAATAAGAATGGGATATGGAACAATAATATAGCCTCGGTTAGTTTTGTCATACAGCCGCCCTACTGGGAAACATGGTGGTTCAGGGTGTTAGTGGTACTACTGATTGCATTTATTTTATACCGGCTGTATTTATATAAAATAAAAAACATGCAGGCCATCGAAAAAATAAGGACAAAAATCGCTTCCGATTTTCATGATGATATCGGTTCGGCGTTAAGCAGTATTTCTATTTTCAGCGACCTGGCAGATAATCAATTAAGAAAAAAACAACCTCACGACCAAACAAGGGAAATCATCGGCCATATTTCTTTTTATTCGCGGGCTATGCTCGAGGCCATGGACGATATCATCTGGGCGGTAAACCCTCAAAATGACCATTTTAATGACCTGGCCGTACGGATGCGGGAATTTGCCATTCCGCTGCTCGAGGCCAGGAATATACAATTCGACATCAATATACAGGAGGAGGTACTTGATACACGTATAAGAATGGAAGCACGGAAAAACTTATTTTTAATTTTTAAGGAATGCATTAACAATATACTTAAACACTCCTGTTGCTCCGCTATGCAGGTAACTATCGGCAGGGTTGGTAACCAGCTTGAGCTTGTCATCAGCGATAATGGCAAAGGCTTTGATGTTAATGCCCCCAATAACCGTAACGGGCTAAAGAATATACATAAACGCGCTGCCGAAATTGATGGGGTTATAAATGTGACGACAAAGCCGGATAATGGCACCGTGGTTAAATTACTGGTGAACATTAAATGATTGGTTACTAATGTATATCGTATAATTAATTAATATCATATAGATATGTGATTGACTTTAAAACTTGCAGGGCTATCTTTACTTAATATTATTAACTCAACATTGGACATCAGGGTTTCTGTTTTTGACGATAACCGCGCAGTACGCGAAAGCTTATACCTGCTTATTTCCGCTGCGGCGGGCTTTGCTGTGGCCGGTGTGTACCCCGACTGTAATAATTTAATGGAACATTTGGGCAGGGATGCCGCTGATGTCATCCTGATGGATATAGATATGCCCGGGCTTAATGGTATTGAAGCTACGGCGGTAATAAAAAGCCATTTCCCGGATATAAACGTGCTTATACTTACTTCATACGATGATAGTGCAAAAATATTCGATGCCCTTCAATCAGGCGCCACCGGTTATCTCCTCAAAAAAACCCCATCCGCAAAAATACTGGAAGCCATTACCGAAGTGAGCCAGGGCGGCGCCCCTATGAATGCGAGCGTTGCCCGCAGGGTACTCGAGTTTTTTAGTGAAAAGAAAAATATATCCGAAAACCGGTACGACCTTTCCCCGCGCGAAAAAGTTGTACTTAGCTGCCTGGTAAAAGGCGACAGTTATAAAATGATTGCCGGTAACTGTTTTATAAGCATGGGCACGGTTTGCACACACATCACAAATATCTACAAAAAAATACACGTCAACTCCAAATCAGAAGCAGTAGCAAAAGCCATCCGCGAGCGGCTCGTTAATGAGTCTTAAGCCTTGAGTCGAAAGTCGGACTTTATGGATTTTTTTTCTTAGCGGGATGAATTGCAAGGCTTCATAGATCATCAATTTTTGACAGCGTTTGACTTAAGGCTTTAAACTTCTCTCCATGCCTAAAATCATATATATATATGATTGCCCAATCGTATGAAGTTGCGGACTTTCGTATTGCAGAAATAAATGTATAACAGGCTGTAACAGAAGGATTAGAAAATCCCTGTTTTAGGGGATTGCCCTACCATTGCCGAACCTATACTTTTACGAAGCCGCAACTCCCTAAAAAATTAAAAATCTTCTGCCAAACTTACATTCACAAGTATTTATTATGAAAACAAACTTACCTTTTCCAAATCGTCTCTCTAACATTGCGGCTCTTATCAGCAAACTATCCTTGCTAATATTTGCGGGCATATTTTGCTTTGGCGATAGCGTGTTTGCAGGTATTAAACCAGTATATAATGTTAAAGCCACGCATATAAACAATACCGCCGCAATACGGGTTAAACAAAGCGGGCTTTTGGGTGGAAGTGACCAGGCGGGGTATAAAAATAATTATTACAATTATCTCTTTATATCCGGGGCAAGCGTTGATAAAGGTTTCAGGCATATAATGCAGAACTGGGAAATTTTAGCGGGATGGGGAGATAATTATGTTTTGAAGGGTAATAACTTAGGATCAGACAAGCCAGCTACAGGGTTCAGCAAATCAATTTTTACAAATCCAGTCATTTCAACCACAGGTACATTATCAGCATTAACAACTACCTACGGCACTGCTTCGGCGTCATCAAGCTTTAATGTATCAGGCACAAGCATGACAGCGGGGATATTGGTAACCCCTCCATCAAGGTTTGAAGTAAGCAAGGACAATGCCACCTTCAGCAGTACGGTGACAATAGGGGCAGCAGGAATAATCGCATCAACTCCGGTTTATATAAGACTGATTGGCAGTGTTAATGCCGGCAGTTATTCCGGCAATGTTGTTTTGAGTAGCACAGGTGCATCCAGTATAAATGAGCCAACCGCTCCGAGCACCGTTAATAAAGCGCCCTTGACCATTACCGCAAATAACGAGGTTGATACTTATGGGCAGGCTATCCCGGCTTTAACAATAACCTCCAGCGGTTTTGTAAACGGGGATAATACAGCCAGTCTCACCACCTTGCCCACCGCAAGTGTCATGGCTACGGCAGCATCACCCGCAGGAAGTTATGCGATAACTGCAAGCGGTGCAGTCGATCCCAATTATACCATTACCTATGCAGCAGGCACGCTTACTATCAGCAAGGCGCCACTAACGGTGACTGCAGATAATCAAACTATTAACCTGGGGCAGCCAATCCCAACGTTAACTGCTACCTATAATGGTTTTGTAAATGGCGACAACTCAGCCAGCTTAACTTCTTTGGCCACCGTAAACACTACAGCAAATTCATCTTCGCCTGTGGGAAGTTATCCTATAATGGCAAGCGGGGCAGTAGATCCAAATTATACTATAAGCTATGTGGCTGGTACACTTAAAATAAACCCGGCGTTACCGGTATTAACTATTACCGCAAATAACCAAAGCAGTGTTTACGCGCAGGCCATCCCGGCTTTAACAATAACCTACAGTGGCTTTGTAAACGGAGATAATACAGCCAGTCTTACCACCTTGGCCACAGCAAGTACCATGGCTACGGCAGCATCGCCCGCAGGAAGTTATGCTATAACTGCAAGCGGTGCGGTGGATCCAAATTATAACATAAAATATGTACAAGGTTCCCTTACTATCAACAAGGCTCCTTTAACCGTAACGGCGGATAACCAAACTATGAACCTTGGCCAGGCCATCCCGGCATTAACAGTTTCATACAATGG
>JABDCF010000176.1 GCA_013288235.1 Bacteroidota bacterium
GGTCTTTGCTTCGCTCGACCACCCTCTCTTTTTCAAGCAAAAAAGAGGGCAAAAGCGACAAGGTTTCCTCAACTTAATGACATTGAATGCGAGGTACTATCATAAATATCCATTAATGCCCCGGGACCAACATAAAAAATGAAAGCAAAAAAGTTTATCCGCAGCAACCCTCACCTGCCGGTAAAAAATTTACGGCAGACACTTGACTTTTATCGTGAAAACCTCGGCTTTTATGACGAATGGACTTTCGAAGATAAAGATGGCGGCATACAGCGTGATGAAATGCGGCTTCTTTTTGGAGAAGACCCCGATTTTACAGCAGTAGTAAACAATGATAAACATCGCTTATCCCTGATGTGGTTTGTTGACAATATTGACCAACTGTTTTCGGAGTTCCAGGGAAGAAATATTAAAATTGAAGACCCTTTACGGGCACACCATTACGGCCTTAGGGAGTTTGCTTTTATTGACATTAACGGCTATTATATCCGCGTGGCGGAAGGCATAAACTACAAAGAATAAGTTACCCATTATCCTTGCTGCCGCCAGCACTTCCCGTTTGCGGCCTGCATTCCAATTGGCCTGTGATCTAAATCACCACAGAACACTCTCGTAAGCAATAAAAATTAGCCGATAATAACATTAACCGATACCCAAGGCAACCTTTAAGAGGTTAACAACGTTTTCTAACAAAAGAAGCGTGAAAAAATTTAATCTCTTATATATGAAAAAATTAATTTTTATGGCCTCTTTAATGGCATTGCTTATTGTTTGTTTGGAAGGCTGCGGAAAAGATAACCCCCCCGCTCCAACTCCTACTGGCGGCGCTACTACCGGCTCAGCCCCTGGCTCGGCCGGACCAAGCAATGGGTATTAAATTTAATAGCAGGGCAACTACGTTTGTTGCCCTGCTTTACATTTCTGTATATTCACCTTCCAAATCCGCGCAATGGACGCACAAAATTTTCCGGCAATTGACTCCCTTTGGGATTATGATAAACCACAGGTAACAGAACTAAAATTCAGAGAACTGCTTCCTGCCGCCGAAAAATCAGGGAATCAATCCTACTACGCCGAACTGCTGACCCAACTTGCGAGGACGCAAAGCCTGCAGCGAAAATTTGACAACGCTCATGATATCCTGAACAAAGCGGAGCAGGTAATTAAGGGAAAGAACATGCCAGTTGCCCAAATCCGATACCTGCTGGAAAGAGGAAGAACCTTTAACTCCGCAAACGAAAAAGAGAAATCAGCTACGTTATTTAAAGAGGCGTATCACAAAGCATTATTCCAAAACGAAGATTTTTATGCTATTGATGCAGCGCATATGTTGGGTATTGCGGAAAAACCACAAGAGCAATTGAGTTGGAATATAAAAGCAATGGACCTGGCCGAAAAAAGCACCGATACAAGAGCAAAAAAATGGTTAGGCTCTTTATATAATAATATTGGATGGACCTATCACGATTTAAAAGACTATGTTAAAGCATTGTGCTTATTTGAAAAAGCATTAGCGTGGCGAACCGATCAAAAAGATGAGCGTGGGATTTTTATTGCAAAATGGACTATTGGCCGGATCTACCGTTCGCTTGATAGAATTGATGAGGCGCTAAAAATTCAAAATGGATTACTGGATGAAATTCAACAGAAGAAACTGCCCCCCTCCGGGTTTGTTTTTGAAGAAATAGCGGAATGTTTGTTAATTAAAAACAAAAATACGGAGGCAAAAGAATATTTTAAAACGGCCTATCAAATTCTTTCAAAAGACATTTGGCTAAAAGCAAATGAACCCGCCCGGCTTGAACGATTGGACCAGCTCGGAAAATAAAACCACTCCCTGTCAATCCTTCCCGGGGAGTTCCGTTGCGTTGAAATCAATAATTTTTTCTTGCAATTGCGGCAATTATTGGTATATTAGATCAATAAAAGTCCAATACATTTACCTAAAAAACTTTATCATTATGGCAAATACACCCCTTCCCGGAACAGTTCAGCAAGCCGCCGCCGGTATTACCGGGTTTGATGTAAACCAGGTATTATCCGCTGCCGATGCGCAGGCCCTTAAAAATGCGGGTTACGATTTTTGTGTACGCTATGTGCCACGCACTTCCAATCCTAATCTTGCGCCGGGCAACCTTACCAATGCCGAAGCCCTGGATATTTTGAATGCAGGCCTGGCGCTGATGGCCGTGCAGCACGTAGCAAATCCCGGATGGGCGCCCACGGCCGCCCTTGGCACCTCTTACGGAAGTTATGCCGCTACGTATGCCAGCGAGGTAGTAGGATTGCCGGCCGGAATTAACATCTGGTGCGACCTTGAAGAAGTTGCTACCGATAGTTCCCCGGCAGATATAATTGCCTATTGCCAGGCCTGGTATGATGCAGTGAACAGTGCAGGCTATGTGCCGGGTATTTATGTAGGCTATGGCGTAGTGCTAACGTCAAGTCAACTATATGACGACCTTTCGTTTCAGCATTACTGGCGGGCATATAACGGCCCGCAGGTAGCTACGCGCGGATACCAGGTAATACAGGCAACCCAGGTGACGGTAAGCGGCATTGAAATTGACCCCGATACCACCCAAAATGATAACCTGGGCGGCTCGGCTATTTGGCTGGCCGTTTAAGTTATTTCCATTTCTTAGTTGCCTCAAGCTTTCCTGGATATGGAGCCGGGAGCAGTTATTATAACCGTCAATATCGGTTGGCTGATGGGTGTTCAGCGTTCATTTCACACTAACACTGCGTTTTTTAACTTCATTAATCACTGATAATCAGACGATTGATTTTTACGAAAATTAAAAATTCAAATCCTACATGCCGATGCTGCGCATCGCGAACATCGTTTCAGAAAAATTTCTGTTTATTGTCCAATTTTATAAAGTCCGCTTGTAATGAATATAAAACAATTATTCGTTAACAAACTTTCCTGGAAAGGAATATATAAATTTTGCTGTATGGAAAAAGCATTTCTTCAAAACATCTTAGCACAAAATAAGATGACAAGCCATTATTCGTTCGATAGGGTTTCGGATGAGAATGCCGGTTCCAGGTTAAACCAACGGGCTGCTTCAATCGGGTTTATTTATCGCCACATTGGCGAAACAATGAATTTGTTTACAGGATTTTTTGGCATTAAACCCGGCGTACAAAATACAACGATGGGGATGACAGACACCGGGCAGGGAAAAGATACAGCACAAGGCCGGGAACTGATAAAACAGGGTTACGACATTTTAGCGCAAATTATAGAAACTACCCCCGAAGAAGATTGGTTAACGATGATCGATACGCCATTTTTTGGAAAAGTTACCCGCGTCAGGCTATTTTGCCATATCCTCTTTCATAATTCACATCATGCCGGACAAATTTCGTTAACTTTATCAAAGGGCGATATTGTACCGGATGCGATGGATTGAATTGCCCGGTTGCGGTTCCGTTCACTGTACTTCAACAGTGGCGTGCGAATGCAGCGCAAAGGCTAGAAGAGGTGGCGTTCCCGTGGCGCGCAAATCAAAAGAGGCTATCCCGGAATTTTGGAGACAGCCTCTGGAACCATAAAGTTTTTGGTCATCGCTACGAAATAACCGGAAGGATTATCCATATGACATTATTGCCGCCGCCGGCAAGGTATGAAGAAAAAGCCCCCGTATTTGCTCCGTTGAAAGCAATGCCCCCGTCACCGTCTATTTGAAATGGTTGAGCGCCGAGCGACAAACTATTCCCCAAAAGGTCAAGCGTCCATATGCCCTGGTTTCCATCGCAGCCATGGCCCCCCTTCCTGTAACAAGTATATGTTAAACTGGTAAACGGTTTCAAAGACCCGATAGGAGCTCCCGGCTGCGGGGCGTCACAACAATTCCAATTTGTTAGTGTCGCAAGTTATCTGAAGATTAGTGCCAGATATGGCATTAATAATGGTTAAATTTCCTGGAGATGGCATAATGATGTGTGTTAATGTAAGTTTGCTTACTCTGGTAAGGTTTTTCGGCTTCCACCTTTCCGGCTTATTGGCTCGCCGGCCCCCAGCTCTGGCGCGAGAATGCAGCGCAATGGCATGGGCGCTGAGTTCTCGTGCCCCGCCGCCAG
This sequence comes from Bacteroidota bacterium, assembly GCA_013288235.1. Classification (GTDB taxonomy): domain Bacteria; phylum Bacteroidota; class Bacteroidia; order Sphingobacteriales; family Sphingobacteriaceae; genus Mucilaginibacter. The sequence continues at coordinate 4,090 of JABDCF010000176.1, forward strand.
GTATCAAACTATCTATGGCCTATTTACAAGGATTTATTGCTTATTATTTCCCATACTATCTTGCTTAATTGCAACCAGTTTCCAATTATTATTAACTTTTTTCATAGTGCAAGTTAAATACAGTGTTATGCCGTCGCCATTCAACCCTATCCGGAAAATTGCCTCGTTTGCTGAGTTAAAGGTTCTTCCTCTTTCCAGCAGGTATCGGATTTGGGCAACTGGCATGTTCTTTCCCTTAATTACCTGCTCCGCTTTGTTCAGGATATCATGAGCGTTGTCAAATTTTCGCTGCAGGCTTTGCGTCCTCGCAAGTTGGGTCAGCAGTTCGGCGTAGTAGGATTGATTCCCTGATTTTTCGGCGGCAGGAAGCAGTTCTCTGAATTTTAGTTCTGTTACCTGTGGTTTATCATAATCCCAAAGGGAGTCAATTGCCGGAAAATTTTGTGCGTCCATTGCGCGGATTTGGAAGGTGAATATACAGAAATGTAAAGCAGGGCAACAAACGTAGTTGCCCTGCTATTAAATTTAATACCCATTGCTTGGTCCGGCCGAGCCAGGGGCTGAGCCGGTAGTAGCGCCGCCAGTAGGAGTTGGAGCGGGGGGGTTATCTTTTCCGCAGCCTTCCAAACAAACAATAAGCAATGCCATTAAAGAGGCCATAAAAATTAATTTTTTCATATATAAGAGATTAAATTTTTTCACGCTTCTTTTGTTAGAAAACGTTGTTAACCTCTTAAAGGTTGCCTTGGGTATCGGTTAATGTTATTATCGGCTAATTTTTATTGCTTACGAGAGTGTTCTGTGGTGATTTAGATCACAGGCCAATTGGAATGCAGGCCGCAAACGGGAAGTGCTGGCGGCAGCAAGGATAATGGGTAACTTATTCTTTGTAGTTTATGCCTTCCGCCACGCGGATATAATAGCCGTTAATGTCAATAAAAGCAAACTCCCTAAGGCCGTAATGGTGTGCCCGTAAAGGGTCTTCAATTTTAATATTTCTTCCCTGGAACTCCGAAAACAGTTGGTCAATATTGTCAACAAACCACATCAGGGATAAGCGATGTTTATCATTGTTTACTACTGCTGTAAAATCGGGGTCTTCTCCAAAAAGAAGCCGCATTTCATCACGCTGTATGCCGCCATCTTTATCTTCGAAAGTCCATTCGTCATAAAAGCCGAGGTTTTCACGATAAAAGTCAAGTGTCTGCCGTAAATTTTTTACCGGCAGGTGAGGGTTGCTGCGGATAAACTTTTTTGCTTTCATTTTTTATGTTGGTCCCGGGGCATTAATGGATATTTATGATAGTACCTCGCATTCAATGTCATTAAGTTGAGGAAACCTTGTCGCTTTTGCCCTCTTTTTTGCTTGAAAAAGAGAGGGTGGTCGAGCGAAGCAAAGACC
>JABDCF010000177.1 GCA_013288235.1 Bacteroidota bacterium
TGAGACATGCCCAACGCTTCGGTAAAAATAAACCCGGCACTTGCGGAACCATAAGGATAGAATTGTTTATCGGACGATAATACCGAAGTGCCATCGTAACGGCCTGTTACAGCAAGCGTCAGCATTCTTTTATACTCCAGGTTAGCCTGCGCATAAAAGCCCAGTTTTCTTTTTAAATAAGACGCATATGATGCCGTAACATTGTTGGTATTACTGATGTTGTAAAAGCCCGGAACCGGGGTATTGAAATTGTGTTAGACGGTACGCCTGTTAAATCAAGAGATTTTACCTTGGATATTGGCTTAAATTTTACCCAAAACAAAAACGAAGTCTTAAGCCTGGCGCCGGGCATACCTTATCTTCAGTTCGGTGGCTTCGTAAACCCCGGGATATTTGCGTATCCAAACCAGGCATATGGGGTAATTTATGGCACTCATTTTCTTCGCAATTCAAGTGGCCAATTGTTACTGAGCGACAGCGGTTATCCGCAAATTGCTAACGGCCTTGGGCCTATTGGTAATGTCACGCCAAAATTCATTGCCGGTATGACCAATACTTTCATGTACAAATCTTTTGTTTTGTCTTTTGTGCTTGATTGGAAACATGGGGGCGATATTCTTAACCTGGACAACCACTACTTGTTTGTATACGGAACGCCAATTGTAACTGAAGACCGTGGATCGTCCAAAGTATTCCCCGGTATTATACAAAGTACCGGAAAGGTTAATACAACTCCAGTGGTGTTAAATCAAAATTACTATACCAACCTGTTAGCTGCTGTTGACGAATCGTCTGTAGAGGATGGGTCGTACATAAAGATTCGCGATGTATCATTATCCTATAATTTTGGTTCTTTTTTAACCGGGAAAGTCATCAAAAAGCTGACCCTTAGTTTAACAGGCACCAACTTTATCCTGCATAAAAATTATACAGGGTCTGATCCCGAAGTAAGTTTGGATGGCAGCGGTAACGGGCAGGGCTTTGCCAATTTTGTAGCGCCATCGAACAGCAGTATTATAGTTGGTATAAAAGCTACCCTTTAATAACCCTCAAAAAAAACTAAGATGAAAAATTATATAATCCTAACGATTTCCATATTTGGTTTAATTGTTACAGGGGCCGGGTGTAAAAAATTCCTGGATGTAAATAAAGACCCCAATCACACCACCAGTGTAAGCGAGTCGCTGCAACTGGGCCCTATTGAAAAAACGATGGCCGGCAATACGGTTGCAGGTGAATGCGCTGCCGCTGCCACCTATTGGACACAGCAGGTATCTATAAACCAGCCGCCACCAACGCTCGAAACCTACGAGATATTCGCTGCGGATGTTGACGGTACCTGGAGCTTTAATTTATATCCCGCAACATTTCAAAATTTAAAAGTGATGATCGGGCAGGCGGAGGCCGCACATCACAATCAATATGCTGCAATTGGTAAAGCTTTGTATGCCTATAACCTTGCCGTTGCCACCGATTTCTGGAATGATATTCCGTATTCGCAGGCCAATAACCTCGCCTTTACCAAACCCAAATACGATAGCCAGGAATCCATTTACCACGCAGTTCAATCTCTCCTGGACAGTGCATTGTACTATGTTAACCAACCGGCCAGCGTCATAGCTCCGTCAACAGATGATTTTATTTATGGCGGGGACATGGGTAAGTGGAAAAGGTTTATTTATACCTTGAAGGCAAGATATTACCTCAGGTTAACCAAAGCGCCCGACCGTACCCCCGTTGCCCAGGCCGACAGTGCCCTCGCCGCTTTGCAAAATGGTTTTGGCACTAACAGCGATAATGCAACTATTATTTATGCAGGCAGCGCTAACGATCAGAACCCATGGTATGGGGGCACGTTGCCGGGCGCAGGCGGCGTAGTACTGGCTAAATTTTTTGTTGATGGGTTAATAAGTAATAGTGACCCACGCTTGCCTGTTATCGCTAATGTAAATTCTGGCGGAACTTATACAGGCCGGCCATCAGGAGCCGATCCTGTCCCTGACTATACGGTATTTTCTACCATCGGATCGTTTTTCGGCGGCTCTTTGCCTTTAAACCCGAATGATGTTTCAGGGGCTGCTGCGCCACTAATTGTTACTACGTATAGTGAAGCCTTATTTATCAAGGCTGAAGCTACATTTATAACACAGGGCGCTGCCGCTGCCGAACCCATATACCAGGCGGCCATAGCTTCAGATTTGTCGTTATTAGGTGTAAGTACCGCTGACCAGGCCACATACATTAATTCAAGGCCAACATTAACCGCAGCTAATGGTATACAACAGATCATTTATGAAAAGTATGTTGCCGGGTTTCTTTCGGTAGAGGTTTATGATGATTGGCGGCGTACCGGTTTCCCTGCACTTACATCGGCACAAAATCCATTTGTACCATATATACCAAGGCGCTGGCCGTATCCTTCCAGTGAATTGCTGGCAAACCCACAACCTCAGCAAAGTGCAACCACTGCCGATAGGGTGTGGTGGGATCCGCAATAAATTGTTAAAATAATATTTGTTCAAAACGAGGGGATAGAAAGCATCTATCCCCTCGTTTTGTATTTCTGCTAAAATAATTGGCTGATTATTTTTTGTAATTCAGAATATTTTTTCATTAGATTTGATATATCAATTTATACCTTAAATCATTAATTATCAACTAAAACCAGCAATTAAGCTTTGTCTGCGTATTTTATTTTTTGACCCGAAAACGACTAAAAATGGCCGAAAACATAAACCCCTGCGCTATTTTGAATTAATTTAAACATTATAAAACCTAAAATCAAAATTATGGAAGTTCATGTAAATTATCTCGCTGTGGCTGTAGCTGCAATTGCCTGCTACATTATTGCCGCCATCTGGTATGGCGCTATCTTTAGTAAAGTTTGGGTACGGCTTACCGGTATAACCGATATGAAGCCTGCACCAATAAACATTGTGCTGGTGCTGATCGGTTCATTTGTGATGGCCTATGTGCTGGACCATTCAATTACTTTTGGCAACGCCTATTTAAAAACCAGCGGCATACAAGGCGGTTTGATGGGTGCATTTTTTCTTTGGTTAGGCTTTGTGGCTACAGTAACCTTATGCACCAAACTTTATGAAAAAAAACCATGGGGACTTTGGCTGCTGGATAATGCTTTTTGGCTCATCTCCATGATGGTTATGGCCACTATTCTTTCTGTTTGGCCATAGATATTTATATTGGCTTGAAATTAAGGTTATTTATTAGGTAATTAAACGTCATATCAAATGGAGCCCAGAGTTTTTAACACGCACAATGCACCGCGACCTAATGCGTTTGTTCCGCAAGCTGTAATTGCAGGCAATTTTCTTTTTTTGTCGGGTACGGTGGGTACCGATCTTTCGACAGGTAAATTGGTTGCCGGTGGTTATGAGAAGCAAGTTGTACAGGCATTTGAAAATGTGAAGACTATATTGGAAGACGCAGGGAGCTCAATGGATAAAGTGGTAAAAATAACGGTGTTTATGGTATCGGGCGAAGACCCGGATTTTTCTGTGATCAACAAGGTGTATAGCAATTTTTTTCCGAAGATAACCCCTGCCCGAAGCGCGCCGCAGGTGATGCCTTTCCCCGGTGGTATTCTTTTTTCTGTTGAATGTATTGCCGTTATTGATTGAATTGCAGCGGATAATAGTGAGGCCAGTGAATTATTGGCTTCACTATCATCCAGCGGTCGGAGTACTAAATATCCTGATCTCCTTCGGATAATAATTATTGATCCTGTTGGGCAAAAGCTTAGCCCATCCCAGCGGCTGACCTTTAAAAGCCATCAGACTCCAGCCTTTATCAGTGGGATGGATATCAATATTCTCTCGCCTCAAATACTGTATGGCCTGTTTATAGTCAAGGTCGGTTTGAAGAACTGCATCCTTATTAATATGTACGCTTAATGCGAGCTCGTGATCCGGGATTAAATCGTTACCCATTAGCTTGCCAATCCGCACACCGGATTTCTTGACATACAAATGCCGCTGTAAAGTATCAAGACTATCCTTATGCTGATGGTTAATGGCCAGCCAGTCATCATTCACTTTAAAAAAGTAAAAATCATCAGGGTTATTTATATAGCTTTTCACCAGTTCGATTTCTTTTGCAGGCAGCTTTTGATTGCTTTTTGTTTTAAAGGATGGCAATTGCGCAGTTGCCTCTTTCTTTTTTAAGCAAGCCGCAAACAAACCTTCGCCTTTTACCTTGTCGGGATAAAAACGATAGCCCCAGGCTTTTTGGTCCGGGGATTCGGTTTCAACAACGCCCCACTCCTTATATATAGGTATGCGCACTGTTTCCATGTAAAATTCGCTGCAAAGCCAATCCAGTATATCTTCGTTTTCCTGGTGCGAATAAGAACATGTACTATATATAAGGTATCCATCCTCTTTTAAGGCGGGATAAATATCAGCCAGTATACGTTCCTGCCGCTGATGGCATAGGTTCACATTTGCCTCGCTCCACTCATTCATAGCTGCCGGGTCTTTTCTGAACATGCCCGAACCTGAGCACGGAGCATCAACCAGTATGATGTCAAAAAAGCCGGTAAGCCTGCTAAAATCCCTCGGGTCGTTATTGGTTACTATAGTATTTGCGGTGCCCCACCGGTTAAGGTTATCGCATAAAACAGGCACGCGGGTTTTTATAATTTCGTTGGCAACCAGCAAATCGTTGTTATTTATGGCTGAGTTAATGAGGGTGCTTTTACCACCGGGGGCTGCGCAGAGGTCTAATATTTTGACAGGTTCGTCATTATCTGGGCGGATAATTTTAAGAATATGATCGATAAACATTGACGAAGCCTCCTGCACATAATAGCATCCGGCATGAAAAAGAGGGTCGAATGTGAATGATGGACGTGTATCCAAATAATAACCATCGCCGCACCAGGGTACACCGCTACTGGTTTCCATTGCCGATTTTTTAAATGGATTTAACCGGATCGAGGTAGGCGCTTCGGAATTTTTATGAACATTTATGAAATTTTCATGTGCAAAACCAGGTTCTTCAGATAATGAGGCGAGAAAATTTTCAGGAAAAATGTGGTCATTCATATCAATTTCAAAGATAACAATCAGTGCGGTTAATTAAGCATGCGCATATTCTCACATTTACATAATAATACATCGGTATAGTTTACAGCAAGTTAGGATTGGGCGTTTAATTTTTTGTAAAATTCTTTTGGCAGGTAGCCAAAAACTCTGTATGTTTGTAGCCCGCTTAGATAAAACGGGTTGTTTTTTGAAGATTTAGCGGTTAAAAAAATAAACTGAAAATAAGTGAAAATAACACTTGACAGGCATTAAA
>JABDCF010000178.1 GCA_013288235.1 Bacteroidota bacterium
CAAATGCTGTTTATCACTTCGCACCAGGTACGAAAACCTGTGGCCAACATATTAGGGATTATTGATGTTATAAATAATGACAGTGAAGACTTATCTGTAGCTGATATAAAAAAGCGGTGCCGTTATCTTTATTCTTCGGCAGGTGAGCTGGATAAATTCATTAAACAACTAAATACTTTTATTGAACAAACAGAAGAGCAGGACAGTAAGGATGTTAAAATTCCGTCCGAAGTTGAAATTTTTACCGCAAAGCAAAACAAAGTTAACCCCGTTTCGAATTGGTGGTATAAATCAAACCATATACCCGTTGCATCTTCAGCCAATGTGGTGCATTAAATAAGACGGGGGTATAGATTATTGACCATTAGTTTTATTTAAAGTTGGACACTATTCCACGCCCTTCACATTCATCTTCACCATATAAAGCGCGGTAGAAGCCGTGATAAACAACACATCCTTGTCCTTCCCGCCAAAACATAAATTAGCAGTCCATGGTTCGTTAATGATGATATGGCCTATTTTTTCGCCTTGCGGGTTGTAAATGGTTACACCTTTGCCGCAGAGGTAAACATTACCGTCGAGATCAAGTGTCATACCGTCCGAGCCTTGTGCCACAAACAATTTTCGGTCGCTTAGTGTGCCATCTTTATTAATAATGTATTTATAAGTTTTGTTATCGCCGATATCGGCCACATACAGGTATTTACCATCAGGCGTACCGACGATGCCGTTGGGTCGTTTATAATTGGCATCAACAATAATTGGCTGTGTCGCGCCTTTCGGCAGATAATAAACTTTCTGGCCGTCCAGGTCGGGTTTGGTACGTGTCCAGTAAGGGCGTTGGTAATAAGGGTCGGTCATATAAATGCCGCCTTTGTCATCTATCCATATGTCGTTGGGGCCGTTCATCAAATGGCCCTGGTAATCTTTTAGCAATACTTTAACCTTTTTATCGGGAGTGATAGACCACAACTGGTCATGCTCATCGGCACAGGTAATAAGATTGCCCTTTTTATCAAAATACATCCCGTTAGAGCGGCCTGCGCTATCCAAAAAGACCGACAGTTTGCCATCGGTGCTGTACTCCCATATTTTATTATTAGGCTGATCGGTAAAAAATACATTCCCTTTTTTATCTACCGAAGCGCCCTCGGTAAAGCTGAATTGTTTAGAGATAAGTTGCGGTTTGTTAAGGGTATCATAAGGTGCCTGCTGGGCGAAAGTGCTTAATGAGGCGGCCAGTAATAAGAGGCAAATTGATAATTTAGTTTTCATTGAAATCGTTTAAAAAGTTAACCACTAAGGGCACTAAGATTTAACTAAGTACACTATAAAAACTTAGTGACCTTTGCGTTTTTTCCTTAGTGGCCTTTGTGGTAAAATTAATCAGTTTATATTCTCCCAGGCTCCATGTACAACCCGAAATCACTCAAAGCAATGCAAACAGGTGATTTAACGATGCGCAGCCTTACTTTGCTGGTACTTACCCCCTGTGGCATCCGGATAAGCCTGTTCCCGCCAATGCTTGTGGCGGCGGCTATTTCCACCCATTTACCATCTTTATAAGCATCAACCGCAACAGCTTCAATACGCTGGCCAAGTTTTATGTTTTCTCGCAAACGGATAACATTAAAAGTTTTTTGCTGATGAAGGTTAATAATAAGCTGCGGGGTTGTAATGTTATCGTCCGTGGCCCAATAGCTGTAACGGCTATTATCCAGCAGGTTTTGCGGGCCGAATTTTGTTTTGTTGCCGCCGCGCACATTGCTTGCTTTTAATGTTGCGCCTTTGGCCAGGTTAACGGCGAACGTTTGTTTTAATATTTCGCCGAACTGCTTCAACGCGTTTACATCGTTTTCATATAATAATCCTCTTCTATCCGGCGATAAGCCAAGATCAAGACATGCGCCGCGCCCAACGCTTTGGTAATAAAGACTAAGCAGCGTATCGGGCGATTTTACTTTATCATCCTGTGTTTTATGATAAAACCAGCCCGGCCGTAGTGATACATCGCACTCTGCGGGCATCCAATATTTTCCATCGCGCTGGCCCTCGGTGCCCTCGTAGTCTTTTGTATAGCCGTTGCCGGGAGTTTTGCCTTCATCGGGCGCATGCGGTGTATATGTTGCCCAGCAGGTTTCACCGGCATGGCCTTTCTCATTGCCAACCCAGCGTACATCGGGGCCAACATCGCCAAACAAAACTGCGCCGGGCGCCAGCTTGCGCGGGATAGCCCAGGTGGTATCCCATCCGTAATAGGTTGAGCGGTCAATTTTACGCACTTCGCGGGCGCCACCATAATAGCCATCGCCACCATTTGCGCCATCAAACCACGAAATAAATATGGGGCCGTAACGCGTGTATAATTCTTCCAATTGTTTGCGGTAAACATCGGTCACATATTCAGGTTTGCCATAAAGCGCGTTGTTCCTGTCCCATGGCGAGCAATAAACGCCCATTTTCATGCCCAGTTTATTGCAGGCATCGCGGTATTCCTGCAAAATGTCGCCTTTGCCATTTTTGTAAGGGCTTTTGGAGATATTATGTTCGGTTGTTTTTGTGGGCCATAAGCAAAAACCATCATGGTGCTTGGCAACAACTACTATGCCTTTAAACCCGCCTGCTTTTGCCGCGCCGACAATTTGCATCGCGTTAAATTGGGTGGGATTAAATATCTGCAGGTCTTCATCGCCGTAGCCCCATTCCTTATCGGTATAGGTATCCACTCCAAAATGAATGATGCAGTACATTTCGGTTTCCTGCCATTTTAGCTGGCGCTCAATTGGCAGCGGGCCGTATGGCTTTGGCGCGGGCTGTGCAACGGCGAATAAAGCGGTGAATAGTAAAAATACGGTTGAAAACAGTTGCTTCATTGAAACAGTAATTGGTTTTGCTAATGTAAATGTTTTCTGATAGAAATGTAGAGGCGCCCCTGCACGATACTTGGAGGTTGTCATCGCCCTCTTTACCGCCCTGCGGTAGAGAGGGCCGACCAGCGAAGCGCCTGTCGGGGTGAGTAAACTCGTCGCCATGTATTGATGTTAATGCATTGGCGTAAATGCTGCTCGTATAGTTTACTCACCCGGTCTTTGCTTCGCTCGACCACCCTCTCTATGGCAAGCCATAAAGAAGGTAAAGAGGATTCGTTTTTCTATTACTTAACCACCAATTTAAATTAAACCTCTTACATTAGTATCCGCATGAAAACTAAATTAAAGATATTATTGATAATGGTCCTGATAGCCCCTGCCTTATCAAAAGCGCAAGAAAAACCTATATACAAAGACGCAACCCAATCAACCGATGCCCGCGTAAAAGACCTGATATCAAAATTAACATTGGAAGAAAAGGTTTCTTTGCTGGGCTACCAAAGCAAAGCCGTACCGCGCTTGGGCATACCAGCATACAATTGGTGGAACGAAGCCTTACATGGCGTAGCACGGGCAGGCGATGCTACTATATTCCCGCAGGCCATTGGTATGGCAGCTACATTTAATGATAGCCTGTTAAGGCAGGTATCAACCGTAATATCAACCGAGGCAAGGGCGAAATATAACCTTGCTATAGCCAAAGACAGGCACCTGCAATATATGGGTTTAACTTTCTGGACACCCAACATCAACATCTTCCGCGACCCGCGATGGGGACGAGGACAAGAAACTTACGGGGAAGACCCCTATTTAACGGCTACCATTGGCACCGCGTTTGTTCAAGGTTTGCAGGGTAATGATCCACATTATTTAAAAGCATCGGCCACGGCCAAACACTTTGCGGTGCACAGCGGCCCCGAAGCTACAAGGGATAAATTTGATGCGATAGTTGACGAAAAGGATTTACGCGAAACCTACTTGTATGCATTCCACGCACTTGTTACCAAAGGAAATGTGGAATCCGTAATGAGCGCTTATAACCGGGTTAACGGGGTGCCAAATTCCATAAATAAAATGCTGCTGACTGATATTTTAAGAAAAGAATGGGGTTTTAAAGGCCATGTGGTGACGGATTGCGGCGCTTTGGACGATGTGTTCGAAACCCATAAATCGTTGCCCGGGCCGGTTGAAACTGCTGCGGCTGCTATTAAAGCTGGTGTTGACCTGGATTGTTCTACTATTTTGCAGGAAGACGCTATAAAAGCCGTTAAACAGGGTTTGCTTACAGAAAAAGAAATTGACGGCGCATTGGCCACGCTTTTCCGGACAGAATTTCGGCTTGGATTTTATGATGCCGCAGAGATAGTGCCTTACCATAGCTATGGTGCTGATAGCGTTCATAACGCTGCGCACGTTGCACTGGCACGTAAAGTCGCGCAGCAAAGTATGGTGCTGTTAAAAAATGATAATAATGTTTTGCCGCTTAAAAAGGACAATATATCCAGTCTGATGGTTATAGGCCCCAACGCCGGGGCAATTGATCCTTTGATAGCCAACTACCACGGCACCAGTACCAGAGTAGTTAATTTTGTGGAAGGTCTTGCGTCAGCTGTTGGTCCAGCTACCAGGGTTGAGTATGATTTAGGCTGCGATTATAAAGATACCGTGCATTTTGGCGGCACATGGGCGGCTGGCAATGCCGATGTTACTATTGCTGTGATCGGACTGTCCCCCGTTTTGGAAGGCGAAGCAGGCGATGCGTTTTTATCAGCCGGTGGCGGCGACAAGGTAAGTCTTAGTCTGCCTGCAAGTGAAATAGCATTTATGAAGGAGTTAAGGAAATCTGTGCATCATAAACCAATTATAGCCGTAATTACAGCCGGGAGCGATGTTGATATTGATGCCATAGCCCCTTATGCTGATGCCATCATCCTGGCGTGGTACCCTGGCGAGCAAGGCGGCAATGCGCTGGCAGATATTGTTTTTGGCGATGTTTCCCCTTCGGGGCATTTGCCGGTTACTTTTTATAAAGCGCTAAGCAACGTGCCGGATTATAGTAATTATAGCATGAAAGGCCGCACTTACCGGTATTACAATGGCCCGGTGCAATATCCATTTGGCTTTGGCTTGAGTTATACTAAGTTTGAATATGCCTTGCAGGGTGAATTAAAAAAACAATACAAAGCCACCGACACGATA
>JABDCF010000179.1:0-361 GCA_013288235.1 Bacteroidota bacterium
ATTAATTCACTCGCAGCTAAAATAATAAAAGGAGGGTCAGGACATTGGGGGGATGCCTCGATGAGCCCTCATCCCTCACTTTCAATGCCCGACGCGAGGGTTATTGTTAGATTTATCCTTAAATATAAATAAGAGAAGAGTATCAATTAAAACCACAGATCATGAAAAATAAAATCACCAAATCAATAGCAGCAGCAGCAATCATTGGGCTGGCTATAACTTGCTTTGCCTTCAGGGGCGATCAAAACAACAGCCTTTCGAAAACAGAGCGGGCCAACGGCTGGCGGCTTTTATTTGACGGACATTCAACAGCAGGCTGGCACTTATATAACGGCACCGCCCAATTTACGGTATGGAAAGC
>JABDCF010000179.1:371-5024 GCA_013288235.1 Bacteroidota bacterium
CTGTTGTTTTGATCGCCCCTGAAGGCAAAGCAAGTTATAGCCAGCCCAATTTACGGTATGGAAAGCAAAAGACGGAGCGCTTGTATGCGATCCGCTGGACAAATCGGGCGCGGGCGATCTTGTCACAGACCAGGAATTCAAAAACTTCGACCTTAAGTTCGATTGGAAACTTCCTAAGGGCGGGAATAGCGGCGTGTTTGTCAATGTTTTGGAACGAAAAGAAATCCCTACCGGATGGGCATCCGGGCCGGAATATCAACTACTGGATGATGCGAATCCTGATTTCGCAAATCCATCATCCCGATCCGGTTGTCTTTTTGGTTTCGCGCCTCAAAAAAACCCGGTGAAAAGTCGGCCGTCCGATACCTGGAACCATTCTGAAATCAAACAGGAAAACGGGAAGGTGAAATTTTATTTGAATGGGATATTAACTGCGGAAGAAGATTTCGCATCCAAAGCCTGGGCCGATAAAGTCGCTAAATCCCATTTCAGCAGGTTCCCCGAATTTGGCAAAAACATCGAAGGTCGTATTACATTGCAGGATTGGTCAACAGGTGTTGCTTTCAGAAATGTAAAGATCAAGACGTTATAAAGTTGTATGCGATGGAAATAATGTCTCCATGTGGTGGTCCAGGCGTCAGGTAATTCTTACCTTTAATCTGATTACCCGCCATAATGAATAAACTTTACATACAGATTTTTCTCCTTTTGATCGCATCTTCGGCCTTTTGCCAGGATGGCGATTTTTTTAAACCGAACCCTGTACGAAGGAAACTGAAAGCCGTAAAGATTACCGGCAACATAAAAATTGACGGTGTGTTGAACGAACCGGAGTGGAACTTAACTTTAGGAGCTTCGGATTTTATCCAGATAGAACCTTACCAGGGGAAGCCATCAGAATTTACTACAATTATTAAAGTATTGTATAATCAAAAATACTTATATGTGGGTATCATCTGCAAGGACCCTAAGGGACGGAAAGCAATAATGGCCACTGATTTCGCCCGCGATTTCGATTATTTGCGGCATGACCTGGTCAATTTGTCCTTCGACACATTTAACGATCAACGAAACGCAATCGTTTTTGCAACCAATGCATATGGTGTGCAGCGCGACCTGTTGTCCTTTGATGATATTTACTATGACATAGACTGGAACGGGCTTTGGAATGTACGGACAACCCGCACCGATTCGGGATGGATGGCTGAAATGGCTATCCCCTGGAAAACCTTGAGATATCCGAAGAGTGCCGACAGCATTCAAAGTTGGGGTTTCAATGCCTACCGGAACAGGCGGCTTACCAATGAGATCAGCGCGTTTTCACCTTTTCCGCGAATATTTTCGGCAACCCACATGAATTATGCCGGGGTGATTACTAATTTGCAGCCGCCCCAGCCGTCAACTAATATCATTGCAGACCCTTACGTTCTGTTTTCCAATGACCGGTATACAAACTTTGGTAACTCCGAACCGGCCCATACTTCAAGTTTTAAATATGGAGGAGATTTGAAATGGGCAATAAATCCTAATTCCGTGCTCGATCTCACGGCAAATACCGACTTCGCGCAGGCTGATGCTGATCAGGAAGTAAATAATACAACCCGGTTTAACGTATTTTTTCCTGAAAAACGGCAATTCTTCCTGGAAAACGCGTCACTTTTTGGTGTTCAGATTACTACCAACGGTGACGGGGCGGGAGGGTCGATCCATTATCAGCCCTTCAACAGCCGGAATATTGGACTCGATACCAGCGGCAATCCCATCCCGATAGTTGGTGGTGGCCGGTTTGTATATCGGTCGTCGACAGTAAATTACGGGGCAATCGCAATCCGTCAACAGGGTTACGACGGGGGAGCCCCTACCAATTTTTTTGTAGGCAGATTTTCACAGAATTTCGGTAGTCAAAGCCGAATTGGGGGAATGGTATCGCTTAAGGAACAACCTGGCGCGGCAAACATTGAATCGACAATCGATGGATTTTTTCGTTTGAACGAATCAAACTCTATAAATGCCATGTTTACCCAATCAACCACGACAAACACGGGCGCCCGGGGTTTTGCCGGGGTGGTTCAGTACTTCAGCAATACAAATGATCACGAAATCTGGTGGACCGAGTCTGTTATTACAAAAAACTTTGACCCGCAAATGGGATTTGTATCCCGTAGCGATGTTATCGCAACTACCCCTGGCATGAACTACTTTTACCGGGGGAATCTTTTGCCATTTAAAAGCTTTCTATTGTCCTATGATCCGGGAATATTACCGGAGGTTTACTTTACAAGTTCAACGGGAAAATTCTCTGAGGCCGATCTGCCTTTTTACCCGCTCTGGTTCAATTTTAAGGACGGGGGCTTCTTTGGGTATGCCGTAGAGTCATACTGGCAGAACCTTACTACGACCTTCGCACCGTTAAATGTGAATATCGCCCCTGGCACCTATCATTATTTTAATCAGCAAATCCTTTTTTCAACCGACCCCTCAAAAATCGTAAATGGCTCCGTTACCTTCACAACGGGTACCTATTTCAATGGGGAACTCACTACAGGGGATTATAAAATTCAATTTGCCCCAATCCCAAATGTGTCATTTACGGGAGAATATAATCCAAATTACTTCACAAAGGTAGGCAGCCACAATACAACAAAAACAGTTAACTTATTTGTTCTCCAAACCCGCCTGGCCCTCAATCCCAGGCTGCAATTTACGGGCCTATATCAAAAAAATTCCCTGAATAATTCAAATGCATACAATTTGCGATTGGCGTGGGAATTTTCGCCTTTGAGTTATGTTTACCTCATTTACAACAGGGGGGTGAACAGCCAATTGAATGTTCCGCAGGCGATTGCCCAGGTGGAAGACCATATTATATTTAAGGCTAGTTACATGCAGCAATTTTAAATAGCGGAATCTGGCTGCCCGGGAGTTCGATGCTGTTTTCTTTTTGCAGCAATTCTTCTTGTCATAGCGTTAGTCTCGCAAGTCGTAATTTGCCAATCTTTCCCCGGCAAGAGGTGCATTTAAGTTCAAAAGTTCCGTGTTATAAGTTCATTTTTCACAGCTAAGAAATGGATCCTATATTATCGCCAATGATATTCACTTTAATACTACTTTCTTTTGTTTATTAAATAAGTTAAATTGCTGTAATGCAATGATTTGATAAATAAATCAACTACTTTTTAAACACAGCTGCATCTACAATCCATAATGACGGATTAGCTTTATCCCATTGAAAATGACGAATGGTCCGGCAACGAAACCATCGGTCAAATCCCCTTAAAATAAATTTACGACCATAAATTAACCAATACGATGAACAGAAGAAACTTCGTGGGACAGAGCGCCCTGTTGACAACGGGCATTATTGCAATGCCGAAATTAATGTTTGCCAAAACTAACCAGAAATACGGGTTACAGCTTTTCTCGCTTCGTGAACAACTGCCCAAAGATGTAAAGGGCGTAATTGCCAAAGTAGCTGAGGCTGGATACAAACAAGTGGAGACTTTCGGTTATTCCAAGGAAAGTGGGTTTTGGGGCCTGAGCGCTGTAGAGTTCAAAAAATTGCTCAGGAGCAATGGCTTGACTACGCCAAGCGGACATTACGGAATGGATGCGTTCTTAAAATCCGGAGATATTAATGTGATTGACGATGCCATAGAAGCGGCGAAAATTCTGGAACAGGATTATGTGGTCATACCATACATAAGCCCTAATTTGAGGCAAACGGCAAACGATATAAAATCACTTGTCAACTGGGTCAACATCGCAGCAAAGCGTGTGCAAAATGCCGGGCTGAAACTCTCATACCACAATCACAATTTCGAATTTGAACCTGTTGAAGGACAGATGCTCATGGAAGTATTATTAAAAAACACCGACGCCGACCTTGTGGATTTTGAAATGGATATCTATTGGGTTGTTCGTGCGGGGCAGGACCCTGTGAAATGGCTTGAAAACTACCCCGGGCGTTTTAAGCTGATCCATGCTAAAGATATGGATAAGGCGGATCCGAAATTGAATACTGAAGTTGGCAGCGGCAGCATTGATTTTCAGGAAATATTTGCGGTGACGAAATACCAAAACGTAAGATATTATATCGTTGAACAGGAGAATTTTAAGATGGATCCTTACGCCAGCATCGCGCAAAGCAATAAGTATCTTCGCAACGTCCTGTAAAAAACGCATGATATTTCCGGGAAAACGCCGTAATAAGGGGATTTGACCGTAACGGACAGAGTGGACGGTGAAACCCGGTGTAAACTTTCGTCTACTAATTATTCCGCATGTCTGATAAACGTAAATCAGAAAGTAAATGGTTCGACATATGTATCCGTTCTCGCTGCACTGACACTTTGTATCTCAATGCCTTTGCAGTTCAACAGATTGGTGATAATACTTACCAAACCTTTCCTGTCTTCGGAAGAAAGTCTTCCCTTTCTCAAGGGGAAGGCTTCATTTAATTAACTATAGCTCAGTAATTAACTACTTTACTGATCTTAAAAGAACTGAGAACTTATCTATTAATTAATCATTAAAGTCATTTTGGCTTCCAACCTCTGATCAAGGGCGTCATCGTTAATTGGATTTCTTTCTTTTCTATTTTATTTTCCGACTGTATTGCTTTCCGGTAACAATACCAGGCGTATAAAATTATCA
>JABDCF010000180.1:0-1632 GCA_013288235.1 Bacteroidota bacterium
CGGCAGCTCGTCCAAAAATAAGACGCCATTATGCGCGAGAGAAATCTCCCCTGGCTGCGCATTGGCACCGCCGCCGACCAAAGCGATATTGCTGGCTGTATGGTGCGGGGCCCTGAAGGGCCGCACAGTGGCTAACCCGTTCCGGTCAAGCTTGCCGGAAATTGAATACAGCCGGGTGATTTCCAGCGATTCATGCAAGGTCAATGGTGGAAGTATGGTTGGCAACCGTCGGGCGATCATGGTTTTTCCAGAACCTGGCGGTCCTATCATTAGCAAATTATGACCGCCAGCTGTCGCAATTTCCATCGCGCGTTTCATAGCAGCCTGCCCCTTGATATCGGAAAAATCTACACCTGCCGAAACTGTTTCAATTCCCGGTGGATGGTGTATGCTGACCTTTTCAGGGATGTAGCATTTTTGCCCGGAAAGAAAGTCGAACACAGATCGTAGGTCACTAATGCCGAATACTTCAAGCCCGTCAACCAACGCGGCTTCTGCCGCGTTTTCGATAGGGACGATCATGCGGGGAAAGCCGGCTTTCTGTGCTTCCAGGGCCATCGATAAAACGCCTTTGACCGGGCGGAGCTTGCCGTTAAGGGATAGTTCGCCGACTGAAACCAAACCGTCCAATAAAATTGCATCGATCTGCCCGGACTCTGCCAGAATGCTCAAAGCGATGGGCAGGTCAAACAAGGCACCCTGCTTTCGAATGGCGGCAGGGGCCATGCTGATGACGACCTTTTGACGCGGCATGTGCAGGCCTGCTGAACAAATGGCGCTTTCGACCCTGACCAGGCTTTCCCGGACGGATTCGTCCGGCAGGCCGACGATAAAATACTGCACGCCGGGTGTGATCTTTGTTTCTATATGGATGATCAGGGCGTCGATCCCGTCGAGGGCAGCACTATTGATGCAAACTGCCATATTTAGTTTTGACCAGTCTTGCTGGTGAAGTCCATTTCGTTCACTACCACTTCGGTGGCATAACGCTTGATGCCGTCTTTGTCGGTGTAGTAGCGGTTGGTCAGTCTGCCTTCAATGGATATTTTGCTGCCTTTGTCCAGGTATTTCTCGGCCAGTTCAGCTTGTTTTTCCCATACCACGATCTGGTGCCAGGTCGTTTCAGTGATGCGCTCGCCTTGTGCGTTTTTGCGGTAACTGTTGGTGGCCAGATTGAGCTTGGCGAATTTTTTTTGATTTTCGGTTACTTTGATCTCCGGTGCGCTGCCTAAGAATCCTGTCAGGCGGACGCTGTTGTTTAAGGTATTCATTTTGCTCGTTGTATTGGCCGGTGAATTCCGGTGAGACAAAATTGAACAGGGTGAATGAGAAAAGGCGTAGATCAAACGGGTAGAAACGGTTTTAAACGGGTAATCAAAACTGGCTGGGCTTTTTGAACTCAACAGCGGTACACAGGTAACCGCGCACGTTTTCCCAGCTGTATTTGCGTATGGTTCGAGGGCGAGTCCTTTTTGGTGTTCGATGTTGAGGGTCTTGATATATTTTAAGATTTTGAAGGTTTATGTATTAGCGTAATATTGATAAAAAACCTACCTTATCGAATTTGAATTTCTTTAAAGAAATATATCATGTTTATCAATAAATCAAAAAAGGATACGATTCGACGGCACT
>JABDCF010000180.1:1642-5012 GCA_013288235.1 Bacteroidota bacterium
ATATAGGCGGAAAGCCAAATATCCGTTCTCTTTCTCAAATGCTCGAATTACAGGAAACGACCATTCGTTTCTATATCAATGAGTTCAGGATATTGGAAAAGGAACGTCCGGATAAATTGCATGATTTTAGTTTCTTCATTGGTAAAGACAAGGTCACTAAGGAATCACCCTGGCATAAAAACCTGGTGGCAGTCCTTCCAATCCTGCTCGCAGAAGAGAAAGGCCCCGTTGTTATTGGTGCACGTATTTGGAGAAAGTACCATGCCTGTTACCCAAGCGAGTTTTCTAAACCGCGTTTTTACAGTCATTTTAAGCGATGGTTTGAAGGAAATGAAAGTCAATTGTCTGCCAAGCGGTTAATGGAAAAGTTCACTCCGGAAGAATTAACCACGCTAAAACAATGGCGTAAATCAAATGACCGTCGATTATGGCAGGTAGCGGTCACGCTTATGACTGTTTATACTTTTCACTCATTTCACAAGCTTGCAGACCGAATCGAAAGTACGCATGCGACCATGCTGAAATGGTTGCGCAATTATGAAAAGAAAGGACTTGAGGGTGTCAGCCGGCCCGGCAACAAAAAACCGATTCCCAAAGAAAGACAGGAGGCAATTGAACGAAAAATGGATGATGTTATCCATCTGGTGCGTCAAAGCCCTAAATTGCATGGGATCGATAAAACCTCGTGGACTATAATGGACTTGGCGTATGTATTTGGTAAAATACATAAAACACCGATTAGTCATAGTCAAATGTCGATTTATCTTAAAAAGCGCGGGATTCGTTACAAACGATCGCGCCAGGTACTTGTCAGTAGTGATTCAAAATTCAGGGAAAAATTTGCCGAACTGCAGCGTATCCTTAAAAATCTGGGTGAGAAAGAACGCTTCTTTTCTATTGATGAGTATGGGCCGAAGTCGGTAAGGCCAAAGGGTGGGCGCCAGTTAGTGTTTAAAGGCGAATTACCTGTTTATCGAAAAGTAGATAAAAGCAAAGGCTGGTTTATCTGTACCTGTGCATTAGAATTAGCGACTAATCAGCTGACCTGGTTTTATTCAAGAAAAAAAGATACGGATGAGATGATCAAGCTTATTGATGGGTTGACGCTGGAATATCAGCAGCAGGAACGATTGTATTTATCATGGGATGCAGCAAGTTGGCATAATTCGCAGCAATTGCGGGATTACCTGGCTGAAATTAACGAACCCGATTACCGGGCAAAGCTTAAAACGCCGGAAATCGTCCTGGTTCCGTTGCCGTCAAAAGCCCCGCAGCTAAACGTAATCGAGTCAGTATTTAGCGGCATGTCTAAATCTGTGATCCATAACAGTGATTATGATTCGGTTGAAGAATGTATGGATGCAATCGACCGCTATTTTAACCGGCGTAACGCGCATTTCAAGAAAAATCCCAAACATGCAGGTGACAAGATATGGGGGAAGGAAAAAGTAAAGCCTGTTTTCAATAAAGCAAATATTTGCCGCCAGATCGGCTAATTGATCGGCAACAATATCTTGTCCCAGGGCATTTTGTGAAGTAAATCCTTAGTTGAATCTGTGAATCCTGCGCAGCGGATACAGCGGAAGGCGCGGCCTCCCGTTAAAGGGGAGGAAACTGCCGAATATTTAAAATCAACAGGTTTATTTTAGGCCCTTTTTTTCGATTACCGGCAATCCGCGCATGTTGACTTTAAGCATACTTGCTGTCGCGTCCAATTGAACGATAAACAATCGGAGAATATTGGAGGGTTTGTGCAGTGAGGAAAAAGCCGGAAGTATCCGCATGAGGGATTTGGTAGGGAAGGGCTTCAACCCGGAGTTCTTCACGAGCGAGGCGGAGCCGGCAGGCTCGGGCGTACCGCTTTTGGTTTGAGTATGGCTATCGGCTGGAAGAAAACGGGGCTGCGGTTATCGTGTGCCGGAAACGCGAAGTTTCTTAAACGCTAAAAGAACGTGTCTGATGGGGCCCGGCACAATTTGGCAATCATTGGGCATTTGGCAAAAGCCTTTTTCATAGTGTTGTGCCATATTAGTGCTGCATCCCAGTAGCTGACTAACCCTGTTTGAGTGATGCCAAACGCAATGTGCCTGGCTTTAATCTGTGCTGCTACACGTTGTGCAAGTGTAGTATTACCCAACAAAGGTAAAAGATTTATCGCTACTCAAATAGCATAGGTATGCAGGCCGCCCCGGTGAAAGGAGATGATTAAGCGGTTTTAAACTGGTAAACAGGGGCGGGGACGGAGGGGGAATTGCCGCGTTGGGAAACATTGGGAAAACCTAAAAAAGGTTTATTGCGGTCAGCAGCTAAAGCTTTTGGAAAACCGCCTTAAATTGCGGCATGTATATGTCTGTGAAGGCTATGACGACGGACGGCTTCCTGTTTTAAAAAATATGGTTGGGCAGATGTATTGCCGGGGAACAAACTTAAAGAAACTTAAAGCCCTTGTATTTCGTTTTATGGACCATGTGTGCTGCGGTTGCAGGACGGCAAAGTCTAATAAAATTCAGGATAAGCAACAGGAAGTAATGATAAGACAAGGCGGTTATTTAGTGTTAAAAAAGCCATTTTGCTTTGCCCTATTGGCGGCCGTTGTGATAAAAGCCCAAAGTGGTTATAACTATTATGAATGGGGGGGGAAGCGGCGCGGGTTATCAAAGAGGATATACAAACATTAAAAGGCAATTTAACGATGGGTCGTTCAACCTGAATTTTATTTATAACTATAATCGTTATTTGCCGATAGAACTCGAGGCGCAGGCGGGCAGGCTGTCTGGCGGCAGTTTGCTGCCAAGCCAGGACCCATACGGCCGCGAATATGTCAATAACTACAAAGCATTGATCCTTCATGCTGATTTTCAACTGGGTACTTCAATTGATTACTTGGACAACTGGTTTCTAACAATAGTAAAGGGCTTTTATGGCGGTACTGGTATCGGACTTGTGTCTAATGATAATAAGGTGCAGTGTACGAACGTGATCCTGGCAAATGGCCCGCTGACTTATGTTTTTCCTGGTGCTGATAAGGGCGTCAATGTGGATTGGCCGCTCCGGTTTGGTTATGAATTTAAGATCTACGATTCGTATAACCAACCCAGTTTAGCCGTTGACCTTGGCTATATCCATAGCTTTGTGTTTTATTCTGGGCCTGACGGTTATAACGATCCCAGGGCAATATTCAAGCACAATGCGGAGGACCAGTACCTGCAATTCACGATCATGGTCAAATATTACATCGGCAATGTGACTTCCTATAATAAACTGATGAGGGAATTCAGGTAACTGTGCTATTTTGCATTAATTTATCGGCTTGAATACCCTGTCCCAGCGTATTTTGTGAAAAATGTCTTTTGTTGAATCGATGCTCATG
>JABDCF010000181.1 GCA_013288235.1 Bacteroidota bacterium
AAGTGGGGGCCCAAAGAATTTATAAAAAATTATGATAGCGTTTTGTCGGTTGCAGTACCACAACTAAATGTAGCAGTTGAGACATTGGAAGCATACGGTGCGGGCGGGGCGGGTACCGTTCCAACCAATGTAAATGACTATCCTGCTGATGATTACGTGGCGATGAAAGGGATTTATATTACAACAAATAAACCGAGTAACGCCATCCCCACATTACAGTGGAATACAATCAATCAGGTAACTAATTTTGGCCAGACTACTACATTTAACGATGTTAACAACAGCAGCCCGGGCGGTGAGGTTGATATTTATTTTCACACAAATATTCCGCCGCCGCCACCAAATGATATTGCTGAAATCGATATTTCACTTGGTGATACTACTTATTATTGGACAAAATCGAATACTGTTTCCGGCGGTTCAACTACAAATTCTCTACAATACAGATCGGCTGCAAGTTATACGCTGCCTTCGGGCGAAACTCCCAGCACCATAGTTGGCATTGCTATCGCAAGTTCAGGTTGGTCTTATTATTGGTATTCTGACGGCACTCTTTCAGCAGGAAGTACAACAAATGCAAGTTCACATGAAGCCCCCAAGAGTTATTCGCTTCCTGCGGGAGAAACCATATCTGATATTTTGTCAATCTCCATTTCAAAAAATACAAGCGAAACATATGTATGGTATAAAGATGGAACATTTTCGGTGGGTTCAACTACAAATTTCGGATCGATCAGTTCTGGTAATCCATACACCGTTGCCGCAGGTGAATCGATCAATACCGTAGTCGGTATTGGCATCGCGGGCAATGATAGTCATGTTTATGCGTGGTATTCCGATAAAACAGTTTCTCAAGGCACGGCAACAAAGTTTGATTCGTATCAGGGCACAATACCTGCAAGTTTTTAGATAAGTACCCAAATTGCGCTTTTTATAAACATGAACCTCTATGAAGTTTTCAAAGCTTCATAGAGGTTTTTTTATATTCTGCAACGTTTTATCTCAGCTGTTTATAAATCCTATCTAAATTAAGTTTCAATAACCTATGGGTTATTTTTAATTTATTATGTTGCCTTTTTATTATAAATTTAACCGGCAATGTTCAATCGCATCATTAATAAATATCTAAAAAAGCTCAGGAATTTTTTCGGGATAGGTTTTGTGCTCGAAAAAAGCCCCGCCTCTACATTAATTAAAGGTGCTGGCGCAGAGATCATCAACACAAAAATAATTTTAACTGGTAAATCCGAAGTAATCATCCACGACAATGTAAAGCTTGAGGGGTATGACATTAGTATCAATGATGGCTACCTTGAGATTGGGAAATCTTCGCATCTCGTAAAAGGCCGCCAACCGCTGAACCCGATTATTTCTATCAATAAAGGCAAATTGGTTATCGGTCCATACAATTCAATAAAAGCTGATTTAAAAATAAGGTTTGGCGGTATTTGTACTATCGGTACGTATAATTCAATTAATGAAGAAACTGAAATAAGATGCGATCAGTCGGTTACTATCGGCGATTATAATTTGATCTCGTATGAATGTATGATATACGATACCAATACCCATTGCATTTACCCGCCTGAAATACGCAGGGAGCGGACAAACGGAGATTTTCCTAATATCGGCAGTGAAACCGAAAGGCCAGGCACCAAAGAAGTGGTTATTGGGAACGATAACTGGTTAGGCAAACGATGCGTCATACTAAAAGGCTGCATACTGGGCAACCAGGTAGTTGTAGGCACAAATGCTGTAGCCGCCAATATCCGGGTTGATAAAGGTACTGTAGTTGGAAATCCTGCTTATGTGGTGGGTGACTCAAAACCCTAATTATCCTTCGCATAATCCGTTCGCACTTTGTTTATCTGGCCGGTGATATTGTCTATCGCTTCCTGGTATTTGTAATTGTTTTGCTCTTTAAATTGCCTGTACAACAATTGAAAGGTTTGGCATTCCAGGTCTATCAGTTTGGCCCTTGCAATGGCCTCTTTTTTCTTTCTGCGCGATAGTATGAGGTGAGTAATCTTGTTTGCGGTTTTTTTAAGTTCGTTTATTTCGGGGAGCGCCTGGTGCTCAATAATATCCAGTTTTTGCTGGCGGGTAATACTATCGGGCGTATGGTAAAAATCTGAATTTATTTCATTGAACTGCTTTTCAGCTTTTTCCATCAGGACTTCATATTGTTTGGTTTGGTATTGCGGGGATACTATTATAGCGCACGACACAAACACCACTGCTACTACGCTTACCATAAAAGCAAAACCCCATTTTTTTATGCTATTGTTTTTGTGGCTCAGGCCGAAATAAGCCATCCAGCCAAAAAGGTAGCCGGAAACAAGGCCGCCAAAATGCGCAGCATGGTCAATGCCCTCGCCAATTGGGATGATGTTATAGGCCACAAATATTGCTGTACTGATGAGCAATGCTTTTCGGGCGCTTTTTTCATAAAAATCGGTGCTCAGCAGCGCCAGTAATATCCCGAACAACCCAAATATGGCGCCTGACGCACCCCCGCTTATTTCGGCGCTGTTCCAAATTATCGATACCATGCTGGCGGTAATGCCGGTACATAAATACATCAGCAGGTAATTCCATTTGCCTAATTTGCTTTCTATCAACGAACCGATATACACCAAAACAATCATATTGCCTACCAGGTGCAATGTCGAGAAGTGAAGAAAAGTATTTGTTATTAACCGCCAAACCTGTCCATTGAGTACCTGTGTACGGTTATTTACACCCAGCCACAGGTAAATTTTAAGATAGATATTTTCGTGTGGCGTTGCAGGATTGTTTTTTAATAAAAGAGGTAATACCCGGATGCAAACTGTAGTAAAAAAGAATATGATAGTGTTTACGATTACGAGGATGGGCGTGATCATATATTTTTTTACGGGAACGATAGGCGAGAAGAACCCGCGCAACTGTTCTTTCCCTGCCATCGGCGGATCATCGAGGCTTAAAAATTGCTTTTCGGGCACGGCGTCCATCAACTCCTGCGTGGTTTGCTCCAGTTCGTTTTGCAAATGGAATTCGGAGTAGGTAATTTCGCCTAAAAGGACATCGAGATTTTTTCTGTTTTTGCCATAGTCGAAAAACCAGAATTGGTAGCCAACACATTCACTTTTAATAACAACATTATTCCCTTTTATGCGCACCGAGACTTCTTCGGAATAGGATTCCCAGGAAATATTGGTATAGGCGATGATACCATCGTGATCAAAATACCCAATGTGCCAGCCAAGGTTCACCATTGACTGGTATAATAAAGTGAGGTAGTGGTCGGAATTGTAATCCTCCAGGGGAATAGTAACAATTCTGTTTGGGGTTATTCCGCCGGCCATGGGATTTGATTTGGTTGAAGCCCGAATATAAACAAAAAGGTTATGATTGTTGGAACATAGGACGTTTACTTTAAGAAATCTCTTTTACAACAACTTGCTGAAAAAGGAACCTCCATGCTCTCGGGGGCGACCACAAGGGATCGCCCCTACGTATTTTGCATTTATAAATATCACAACCTTGTTAAATCGACCTGTCTTTGTCAGGATAATCTGTAGGGGCTACCCCTGTGGTCGCCCCTTTATGCGGGCGGTTCCGGAGATAGTCCCGGATTTTTACCCCTTCAGGGCCTCAATCTCCTTCAACGTCTTCGGCAGATATTTCCCTAATAAATGGCTCCCTGTATCGGTTATCAAAAAGTTATCTTCGATGCGGATGCCGCCAAAATCGCGGTATGTATTTAAAACATCGTAATTAATAAACTCAGCATACTTTTTCTCAGCCTGCCAGCGGTCAATCAATTCAGGGATAATATAAATACCCGGCTCAACGGTAAGTACAAACCCTTTTTCAAGCTCACGTCCCAAACGCAATGATTTTAGCCCGAAAATTGACGTCTCTTTTTTTAATGTATCAGTATAGCCAACATATTGTTCGCCAAGGTCTTCCATATCATGGGTGTCCATCCCAAGCATATGCCCTAAACCGCATTGAAAAAACATAGTATGTGCGCCTGCGGCCACAGCTTCGGCCGCATCGCCTTTCATAATATTTACCTGGGTTAACCCTTCTACCAGTTTTTGACAGGCGGCCAGGTGGATATCTTTATACCTAACCCCCGGTTTTAACATGCCGATGGCATGGTCCATTGAATTTAGCACCACCTCATATAACTCCCTTTGCCGCGTAGTAAAACTGCGGCCGACGGGGAAGGTGCGGGTGAGGTCGCCGCCGTAATGCATAGCATTTTCAGCGCCGATGTCACTTAAAACCATACGGCCTTCTTCCAAAGTATTGCCGTAATAATGGGTATGCAGTGTTTGGCCGTGCGTGGTGATGATAGCCGGGTAGCCCAGTCTTGCATTGGCCGTCATAGCGGCTTCAAGAGCTTTGGCCACCAGTTCATATTCTATTATACCCGGGCGCGTATGTTTGATCACAGCCAGCTCCATATCAACGCTGATAGACACAGCATTTTCCATCTGCTCAATTTCCAGCGGCGATTTTATCACCCGCTGGGCAATAACGGCTTTAATAAGTTTTATCGAAACGTGATCGGCAACATCTTCCAGACTTACATTTAGCCAGGCAGCCAGTTTGATTTTATTTTCAGGACGATAAGGCGGCAGGATATGCACCTTCCTGCCCGAAGTAATGGCCTTATGGATATAATGCACTACCTGCAAATACGGGCTTGTTTGGTTAACGCCAACCATCGATGCCATTTCTTTTACAGAAGGCAGGGTGCCGGTCCACACGATATCATCGATGCTCAGTTCATCACCGAAAATTACTTCTTCTCCGGTATCGGTATCAATAATGGCGGCAAGTGATTGAACGTCCAGCCCGAAATAATACAGAAAACTGCTGTCCTGCCGGAAGGGGTAGCAATTGTCCTTGTAGTTCATGCTGCTGTCCTCGTTGCCAAGCAACAGGATTAGTCCATCGTGCCCGATGGTTTGTTTTAATATTGCCCTGCGGTCTGT
>JABDCF010000182.1 GCA_013288235.1 Bacteroidota bacterium
AAGTTAACGCAGGCAATAACGAGCAGGAAAAGCCCGATGAGGCTGATCACGTTTATTAATTGTTTACTGAAGCTGCCGCCGCCATAAACGCCGGTTTCAGTACTATAATGCATGTCGGCCAAACGTTGAAGGGTGAAAACCTGCGAAGTATTATAAGGCGCGGGCTTGCGGCGTTTGGCCATGGCTACTAAATCAGCATTAAATTTGCTTACTGTAATATTATCAGGTAAAACCACAAAGCAGCTGTTATCGCCAAAAGTACTTACCCAGTCTTTCAGGTTACCGTAATTATCAGAGCCGGGTTGGCGGTCGGTAGCAAACGAAATTAGTAGCCGTATCGGGAAATCGGTATTAGCCGGCGAGTTTTTTACAATGCCCGTTACTTTCAGCTCGGTTTTATTTTCGTACCGTACAATTTTGCCCATCGCCTTATGCCAGTCGCCGAAAAATAGGTTTGCCTCATCTTCCGACAGCACAACGGTATTTGGTTCGGCCAGGGCCGTTTTCTTATCACCTGCCAGCCAGCCAAAATTAAAAATGCTGTAAAACTGTGGCTCACAATAATAGGCTAAATCTTCCTTAAACTTCTTTTTGGAGCCATCAGCATTCTGAATCGAATAATGGGAGCCATCATTTTGAAGGATTTCCGCCACTTGCTTCAATTCCGGGAAATCAATCCTCAATCCTTCGGCAATCGGCAACGGCATACCGCTTTCCAGGTGGTTGCCGTCAGGGTCTTTTGAAAGGGTGCATACCCTATAAATGTGGTCTTTATTAGCGTGAAAATTATCAAAGCTCGTCTCATACTGAACAACCAGGAAGATCAGCAGGCAAGCCGCTATTCCAATTGATAATCCGGCCACATTAATTGCAGCATAACTTTTGTTCCTGAGCAAACTGCGCCATGCAGTTTTAAAATAGTTCTTTATCATAAAATCAATTATTGAATTATTGAATTATTGAATTATTGAATTATTGAATTATTGAATTATTTCATTTACACACTAATTTTTTTCTTCCTTCCGACTTCGGACTTTCGACTTAAGACTTTCCTCTACTCTTCCTTCAAATACCTTGTAGGGTTTGATGTGTTTGCTTTGTAAATATGCCAGGCAACGCTGGCTACAGTCATTAAAATCAGGCTTACAAATGATAAAATAAGCGGCGTAAATGACACGCTTGTTTCGGATTCGATAACCTTGAATAGCACCCCGGTTAGCCAGTATGAAATTGGCAGGCCAAAAAGAAACGCAAAGCCCATGGCAAATAAAAACTCCTTATTAATGATGAAAATAATGTTCCCCAAACCTGCGCCAAGTACTTTTCTAACGCTTATCTCCTTCATCTTTTTGCCCAGTATCAGCAACGCGAGCCCGAAAATACCTGAGATGGAAATAATGATCATGATGAAAGAAACCGCGCTCATCACCATGGAAATCTCCCTGAAACCATCGAAATAGCCATCGAATACGCTATCCTGGTAATGATATTCGAAGGGTAGATCGGGGTTAACTTTTTTCCATATTTTTTCAATACCGGTATGGGCGGCCGTAAATAAGCCGGGTGATGTTTTTACATACACGTAATTTACATCTGTAGCTTTACAACCCAATATGAGCAAAGGGGCCACAGCCGAATGAAAATCTTCGAAATGAAAATCGTTTACTTCGCCTACTATTTTGTATTGATGGTTTTGGTATTCAATATTTTTGCCAAGCCCTGTGGCCCAGCGCATTTGTTTTAAAAATGCCTGGTTAACTAAAACGGCATCTGTTTCATCAGTTTTAAATTGCTCGTTTAAGTCGCGGCCTTTAGTTATGCTGATCCCCATCTTACCGGCAAAACCCGGCAAAGCGTCCATACTCTGTACTGTTTGGTCTTTACCATCGGCTTTAACTACCAATTGTTTGGTATAATAACCAAGCGCCTGGTTGCCGCCGGTAACCGATTTCACAGCGCTGCTGTGAAGCAGTGCATCCCTGAAGGTTTCAAATTTTGTTGTTTTATCAAGCGTTACCACTACCGTATTTGCAGGCTGGTAGCCCCAGGGCTTTGCTTTTATATTTTTTGTTTCCTGCGAAAAGGCTATTGCTATTGAAATTGCCAAAAAGGTGAGGAAAAACTGAAAGCCAAGCAACGCCTTGCGGAAACGGTTTTTGCTGCCCATTTTGCTGGTGCCCTTCATAATATTTACGGGCTTAAACGCCGATATATAAAATGATGGATAAGCTGCGCCGCTTATTGCTGATACTATAATTAACATTGCTAATGCTACCCAAGTACGGTAGTTCGAAAACAATTGTTGTCCCAATTCAACGTTGGCTATTTGGTGGAACCAGGGGATAAAAATGTATTTTGCCAAAAGCAGCCCTATGCCAACCGCTATGGTACACAGGATGAGGTTCTCTAAAATAAACTGGAAAATTATCTGCTTGCGGCTGCTGCCCATCACTTTGCGAACACCTATCTCTTTTAACCGGGTTGAAGCGGAGGCGATGGCGATATTCATGTAATTAAAATAAACCAGCAGCAACAATGCCAGGGCAATAACCACCAGCATAATATAACCCGCCATGTCCGTTGAGTTAAAACGGTTGTTGTTTACCTGGTTGGAGTGGAAACACATGGTATTTAACGGCTGAAAATGAAAGGCAACTATCTTACTATCAGCATTTACTGCATTATAAAGCTGTAAATACTTTTTACTTTGCGCCATTACCGGCACCAGGGCGGCACTGTTATCCGCTTCAATAAAAGTTATATCGGCGCCCTGCGACCAATCGCCCGCTTTATCCATCCCTAAAGAGGCCATTTTGCCGCGGGGCACCAGGCATGAGAAATACCAGGATGATTCAATAGGCATCTTATCAAAAACCCCTTTAACTGTAAAATTTGCAACAGTTTCCACCCCGTTATTATTAAACCGTACATTCACATTTTTACCAATAGGGTTTAATTTTCCGAAAAGCTTTTCGGAAAGCTGGTCGGTCAACACTATGCCATCCTGATCGGTGAAGGTTGCTGCATTTCCCCATTTAACAGGGAAATCAAACATCTTATAAAAGGCATTATCAACAAAGGTGACATTCTCCCTAAAAACGTTGTCGCCCTGTTTTATGATGACACCTGTGTAATTCACCCTGGTCACATTTTTTATTTGCGGAAAATCGTTCTTAAGCATGGGACCCATCGGTGCCGGCGAATTGCCCCAGAATTGGCGGTTGCCATCTTTTTCAGACACCTGTTCAACCACAAAAAGCTTATTGAGCTTATGATGGAAGTTATCCAAATGCATAGACCAGTCAAAAAATTCAAAAACTACCATACAGCAGCCAACGGCCAATGCAAGCCCCAAAATGTTTATCGATGACGATAATTTATTTTTTGTAAGGCTCCGTAAGCCTAATTTGAAATAGTTTTTTATCATGGAGGGGATCAATTATTGAATTAGTGAATTATTGAATTAAAACAACTGTCTTTTTAAACTGCAAACTGCTACTGCCAACTGCTACTCTGTTTTCAAACTCTTCACAGGGTTTGCCAGCGCGGCTTTTATACTTTGATAACTAACCGTTAAAAGCGTTAATAGCATTGCGCCGACTGCCGCTAACGCAAATACCCACCATGCAATTTCGGTGCGGTAATCGTATCCCTGTAGCCACTTGTGCATAAAATACCAGGATATCGGCGTAGCGATAAGCAGTGAAATAATAATAAGCACTACAAAGTCTTTTGAAAGTAATTGCCATAAGTTAAATACTGTTGCGCCTAAAACTTTGCGTACGCCTATCTCTTTTGTGCGTTGCTCTGCCATAAAACTGGCCATACCGAACAAACCAAGGCAGCTTATAAATATAGCCAGGCCGGCAAAGCTGCTTGCCAGTTTGCCTATGCGCTCCTCGTTATCAAACTTTTTGGCATATTCTTCATCAACAAACTGATAGTTTAAAGTTGTTGAGGGGTCGTATTTTTTAAATATAGCCCTGATCTTATCTATTGCATCATGGGCGCTTACCTGCGGGCTGATTTTTATATTAACATTACTCATTCCATTATAGGGCCTTGCCAGGTAGAAAAAGGTTTGCGGTGCTGTGGCATAGGCAGATTGGTTCACCATATCTTTTACCACACCTATAATTTTGTATTTACCATTGCCTATCCATTCTACTGTTTCACCGATGGGATGTTTCAACCCCATAAATTTCACCGCTGCTTCATTGATGATAAAACCTGATGAGTCTGATAAAAAGGCAGAATTAAAATCTCTGCCGTCTTTAATGTTCCAGCCCACAGTCTTTCCGAAGTTGGAAGTAATTGCCATGCTTGTAAACTGCTCCTGCACCGCCGGGTCTTTCCCGGGCCAGTTGAAACCGCCATTGGATATGTACATCGAGGTTACCGGATTTTCTGATTCAGACACGTTTGTTACTGCCCCGCTGGCAAGCAGGTCGTTTTTTAACGACTGGTATTGCTTATTGATATCGGTTGTTTGAAGGGTTATATTGACCAGGTTATTACGGCTATAGCCTGCCGGACGGTTTTTAGCAAACTGCACTTGCTGAAAAACGATGATAGTCCCGATTATCAATACTACCGAAACAGCAAATTGCACCACCACCAATATTTTGCGCGGGATAGCAGCCAAACGGCCTACCCTGAATGCCCCTTTTAATACTTTAACCGGCCGGAAGGACGATAAATATAAAGCAGGATAGCTGCCTGCTATCAGTCCGGTGAATAAAGTGAACGCTATCCCCATCAGCCAAAATAAAGGGCTACTCCATAAAACGATCATTTTTTTTCCGGCGATATCATTAAAT
>JABDCF010000183.1 GCA_013288235.1 Bacteroidota bacterium
CAATGTTCATGCGGTCTCTAATTTTTGTTTTATCATTTCATGCACTTCATCGCGCAGCGTATCGGCATCATCCAATGCCAGGTGCGCTGTCTCAATGGGCTTGTGTACAAATATATTACAAATACCCGGCCTGCTGCCATATTGGCTGCCGGTATTCCATAATACTTTCCAGGTATCCAATGATGTTATGGGCAGTATGGGTATTTTAAGTTCAATGGCCAGTCTGAAGGCACCGTTTTTAAAGGCGCTTAAATTTGGCGGATAATCAAGTGGGATGGTAGCTTCTGGAAAGATCACTACGCTTATGCCGTTTTTTAAACGCTCGGCAGCCGTTTTAAACGCACGAAATGAAGAAATTTTGCTATCGCGGTTTACGGTAATGTCTATCGTCCTGAAAAAGAAACCAAGTACCATGTTGCTCAGCAATTCCTCTTTACCAATAAAACAATGGTTATTTTTTGTGGCTATACATATGGATGAAACGTCAAGGTTTGAAGTATGGTTGCCGATGATAATATACGTGCGTTCCCAGTCGATCTCCGCCTCGTGTTTTATTCTGAAAAATATACCCGAAACAATAGTACTTGCATAGATGATAAGTCGGCGGAACCTGTTGATGTATTTATAGGTTTTTTGCCGGCGTGCCAGTATGACCAGTATAGGCCATAATAGTATGAAAAAGAAGGCTACACTATACCGGTAAAAATAAGTGTGTATTCTTTTTAAAATGAGTTTCATGGTTTCCAAAACTAATGAAATCATTGTTTTTTGACGAATGATTGTGTTTTTAGGTTAAGGGAATGATTTTTTAGGCCCTCTTTAAGGCTGAAAAATTTCTAAAGGCAGATTCCCCGCTTCAAGCCGCTGGCCTATAATGGCATAAACTTCATCCCGCAAATTATCAGCGTCTACAGCTGCAAGGTGTGCTGTTTCAATAGGTTTATGTACATAATAATTGCAAACACCGGGGCGAGTGCCATATTTCGTCCCATCGTCCCAAAGCATTTTCCATGTATTTGATGAGGAAACGGGTATAATGGGGATTTTTAACTCGATGGCCAGCTTAAAAGGGCCGTTTTTAAACTCATGGAGCGTTGGCGGATAACTATCAGCTATGCCCCCTTCGGGGAATATGATCATGGTGATGCCATTCTGTAGCCTTTCTGCGGCCGCTTTAAAGGCACGATAGGATGACATTTTGCTATCCCGGTTAACCGGAATATCCACCGTCCTGAAAAATAAACCGGTAACCAGGCCATCTTTTAACGCTTCCTTACCCATAAAGCTGCAATTACTATTTACCAGTACACACATGGCCGAGATATCGAGATTAGAAGTATGATTAGGGCAAATAATGTAAGTTTTGCTCCAGTCGATAGGTTGTTCATATTCAAATCTGTAAAAAAAACCGACAAGCGCCGAACTGGTCAAACCCCATACACGCCTTAAGCTGCTCATGGTTTTATAACGTGAAGGGCTGCGCGAACAGTAATACAAAAAAGGCCAGAATAAAAAATAGATTAGAGCAACGCTTACTACATACAGGTAGATATGGATTTTTTTCAATAGCAATTTCATCTTCATCAAAAATATAAAAATTACTTACTTTCGCCCCATGGAAACTGTTGTTAGTGGTATCCGGTCTACCGGGAACTTACATTTAGGAAATTATTACGGGGCGATACAAAACTTTGTAAAAATGCAGCATGAATATAACTGCTACTTTTTTATTGCCGACCTGCATTCGTTAACTACCCACCCTACTCCTGCCGATCTGCATGGCAATATTAAGCAAGTGCTGATAGAATACCTTGCTGCCGGCATAGATCCTGAAAGGGCTACCATTTATATACAATCTGACGTGCCGGAAGTAGCTGAGCTATACCTGTACCTGAATATGAACGCTTATTTAGGAGAACTGGAACGCAGCACTTCGTTTAAAGATAAGGTACGCGCCCAGCCCGATAATGTTAACGCCGGCCTGTTAACCTATCCTGTTTTAATGGCTGCCGATATCCTTATCCACCGGGCAACTAAAGTACCTGTTGGTAAAGACCAGGAGCAACACCTGGAGATGGCACGCACTTTTGGCAACCGTTTTAACAGGCTTTATAACAAAGAATATTTCCCCGAGCCCTATGCCTTTAATTTCAGTGACAACTTGATGAAAATACCGGGATTAGATGGCAAAGGAAAAATGGGTAAATCTGAAGGCGAAGGCAATGCGGTTTATTTGTCGGACACGCCAGAGGTTATCCGTAAAAAAGTAATGAAGGCGGTTACTGATAGTGGCCCTACTACTGAAAACGAAGAAAAACCTGTTGAGATACAAAACCTGTTTGATATTATTAAAGTAGTTTCATCGGCAGATACTTACGAACACTTTGATAATTTATACAATACCTGCAATATCCGTTACGGCGATCTAAAAAAACAACTTGCCGAAGATATTATCATTGCCACAGCGCCCATACGCGAAAAGATAAAAGATATTTCGACAGATTCGTCGTACCTGCGCCAGGTTGCGCGGCATGGTGCTATAAAGGCAAGGGAAAGCGCATCAAGGACTATAAAAGAAGTAAGGGAAATTATCGGGTTCAAAAGCTTTTAGTTAGCAGATAGCTGACAGTCCATAGCTGATCGTAATTTTTTCGTTAGTTGGTAGTTGAAAGTTCATACTTCATCGCGTATATTAGGCGGAGTTTATTTTTCTATTGGTAACTGATTTTTTTGACAATTTTCGTGCGGCAGCTATGAGCTATCAACCATGAACCATGAACTACACGAACTATTAAACCACGAACTAAAAGATGCACATTGCTATTGTAGGAAACATAGGCGCCGGTAAAACTACCCTGACCGAACTATTGGCTAAAAATTACGGCTGGGACCCCTTATTTGAAGCGGCTGACAACAATCCATACCTGGAAGATTTTTATAGCGACATGAAACGCTGGAGCTTTAACCTGCAAATATATTTCCTGAACAGCCGTTACAGGCAGATCATCGATATTCAGCAGAGTGTGCATAACATTATACAGGACAGGACGATTTATGAAGATGCCTATATTTTTGCCGAAAACCTGCACGATATGGGTTTGATGACCACCCGCGACTATGATAATTACCGGTCGATATTTGATAATATGACGGAATATATCAAACCGCCAGATCTGCTGATCTTTTTAAAAGCATCGGTGCCAACGTTGGTCAATAACATACAGCGCCGCGGCCGGGAATATGAATCGGGCATAAGGCTTGATTATTTATCGAAACTGAACGAGAAATACCAGAAATGGATAAACGGCTATAAATTAGGCAAGCTGCTGGTGCTTGACAAAGACAACCTTGATTTTGCCAATAACACCGAAGACCTGGCTACCATTGTGCAATTGGTAGAGCGGGAAATAAATGGGTTATTTTAGAATTTTAGAATTACGATTTACGATTTACGATTGCTTTTAAATCGTAAATCGTAAATCTAAAATCGTAAATATGTTACTCGGAATCATCCCTGCCCGCTACGCTTCTTCCCGCTTTCCGGGCAAGCCTTTGGTTGATATTGCCGGGAAAAGCATGATCCAAAGGGTTTATGAACAGGCAAAAAAGTGCATTGATCTGGCAGAAGTTATCGTTGCTACCGATGATACCCGCATTTATGACCATGTACTTAATTTTGGCGGCGTTGCCGTGATGACATCCGCCGACCATCAAAGCGGTACAGACCGCTGCGCCGAAGTGGCGCTACAACATCCGCAATATAACGTCATCATCAATATACAGGGCGATGA
The DNA here is from genome assembly GCA_013288235.1 of Bacteroidota bacterium. Taxonomy (GTDB): domain Bacteria; phylum Bacteroidota; class Bacteroidia; order Sphingobacteriales; family Sphingobacteriaceae; genus Mucilaginibacter. The sequence continues at coordinate 3,792 of JABDCF010000183.1, forward strand.
ACCTTATATCGACCCCGAACAAATAAGCAAACTGGCCCATTGTTTTAATGATGCCGGTACCCAAATTGCCACTTTGGTAAAAAAGGTACATACCTTGGAGGAATTGCTTAATGTAAATTCGCCAAAAGTGGTGATCAATAAGCTTTCGGAAGCTATATATTTTTCGCGTTCGCCGTTGCCGCATATCCGCGGGCAGGAACAGCAAAACTGGTTAGATTATTATACCTATTTTAAGCACATAGGTATTTATGGCTATCGTGCCGATGTATTGCAGCAGATCACCAAACTGCCGATATCATCTCTCGAAAAAGCCGAAAGCCTGGAACAATTGCGCTGGATAGAAAATGGCTACCGAATAAAAGTTGCTGAAACCGAGTTGGAAACACATGCCGTGGATACGCCGGATGATTTGGAAAAGCTTATATTTGATTAAATATTTTTCATATGGTACAAACAGTTGTAACCCCGCTAAAAGCCAGCTTTGATATGGAAGTGGCCTTGCCCGACAACTACGTGGGTAAAAAAGTCCATTTTTTTTTATATTGATGAGGAGGTCCAGCTTACAAATACCCCTCTTTTACCAAAAAAGAAACCGTCCGATTTTTTCGGTACCCTTAGTGTTGAAGAGGGAAGAAAAATGCAAGCATATGTAACACAAAGTCGCGACGAATGGGAAAGAAATATCTGATAGATACAAAATGTTTCAGATTTTTATAAATATCCCAAAACTCCAGGTAATCAATCTGCACGTTTGAAGTTTTAAATTTAGACCATTGATATTTTACATCACAGCTAAATAACCTCCGTTCAATTATTTCACTTTAAATACCGGCATCTTAAAAAGTCTATTGAAACTTATGCCTTGGATACACCGGAAGAACTGAAAATATTTTCTTGTAGCGTAACAAATTTTAACTTGTTATATTTGTAACACC
>JABDCF010000184.1 GCA_013288235.1 Bacteroidota bacterium
GCCGGCATATTCTTTAAACTTCCTGTCGAACTGGCGCACGGAAAGATTAAAACGATAGGCTAATTCTTCAACCGTATTCAATTGGCCGGAATGGATAATATGTTTTATGGAGGTTGCAATGGTATTATCCTTTAGCCTGGCATTAAGCAGGCATTTTTCAAAGAAGGCGGTTAATATCCCTGCCCTGTGGCAGTTATCCGGGGCGGTCATTATTTTTTCCTCCAGTTCGCGGCCATCCGGCCCTAAAAAGAGATCCAGTCCCAGCATTTCGTTACTGGTTTCTTCGGAGGGTACTTTAAAAAAATAAGGTATGGCAAATGGATAAATATAAGCGCCAAATATGCCAAAACTCTGTTTGGTCTCGAAACGTCTGTATTGGCTGGATTGAAAATGAATGCCCGACAACCAATTATGCGGCTGCCCATCGGTGATCAGTTCATCAAAAGCCGACTGGTAGTGAAACACCATTTCAACACAGCCATCAGCTACCGAACGGTAGATATATGAATCCTCGCCTACCCCAAAATCATGCTCCAATACCCAAAAGCACCTTATATAAGGTTGCAAATGAATTGGCGGCGGGATGGTGAAGTAGTTCATTGCGGAATGCGAAATGTCGAATGCGGAATTATTTATTGATCAAATTTAACAATGAAAATTCTAACTAAAAAACATTCCGCATTCGGCAATCCGACTTCCGCATTCAAAAATTCATTGCGGAATTATTTATTGATCAAATTTAACAATGAAAATTCAAACTAAAAACATTACGCATTCCACATTCCGCATTTAAAAAATCTAAAATCGTAATTCGTAAATCTAAAATCCTACTGCCCTTTCTGCATGGCCTGGTACACCACATCCTGTATCCTCGGCCTGATGTTGAGGCTGGATAATTTGCTGCCTACACTTGGGTTTACACGGTTTGATAAGAATATATATACCAGCCCATATTTCGGGTCAACCCAAACACAGGTGCCGGTAAAGCCGGTATGCCCGTAGGCCTGCGGAGAAGCTAATTTTGAAGGGTAATGATGATCCGCATCAGGGTCCCACCTGTCAAAGCCCAGGCCGCGGCGACTCACATCCGATTGTTTGGCCGTGAAGAGGTCGACCGTTTCAGGTTTGATGTATTGTACGCCGCCATAAGTGCCGCGGTTCAACATCATCTGGTATAATATAGCAAGGTCATTAGCATCCGAAAATAAGCCTGCGTGACCCGCAACGCCGCCCATAAGGGCTGCTGTTGGGTCGTGTACATAGCCATCCAGCAGGGCATGCCGGTAAACCTGGTCATTCTCGGTTGGTATTATCCTGTCTGGCGTAAAACGATTAAGCGGTAAAAACCCTGTAGTTTGCAGGCCTAATGGATTGTACAGTTGCTGCTGAACATACACGTTTTCGGGCGTCGCGGTCAGTGTTTCAATTATTTGCTGCATAAAACACATGCTCAGGTCACTGTAAACGTATTGGCCTCTTGTTCTCAGTGGTGAGTTTAACATCTCCGGCCACATCACATCCTTGAAGTAATCTTTCCTTAAGTAATAATTTTGATTCACTTTGGTAGGATAAGCGGCCGATGAATCGGTACTGTAGTCAGTCGGCTTTATTGCTTCAAGCGTTGGGATATCAGGGATCAACCCTGCCTGGTGTTCTAATATTTCGCGGATATGGATATCATTTTTATTGGTTTTACGGGCGGCGGCAAGGTAATCGCCCACGGTAGCATCCAGGTTTAGTTTGGCCTGGTCGTAAAGCTGCATGGTTTCCATAGTGGTTGCCGATACTTTGGTCATGGATGCCAGGTCGAAAATATCGGTAAGTTTATCGGGCATGGTTTTATCATAAGTATGATAGCCGTATGCTTTATTAAATATCACCATACCATCGCGGGCCACCAAAACCACGCAGCCGGGTGTAGCCTGTTCGCGCAAAGCTTCAGCTGCAATATCATCGATGCCTGATAGGTCGCTAGTGCTGATGCCCGCATCTTCGGGTACTGTATATTGTAACCTGATCTTACTGGTAGTAAAACCCATGTTCTTTTTAAAAACCGGGGATATGTTCGATTTCAGTTTTTCGGTTACGGCAATCCCGCCGAAAATGGCCTGCGCACTGCAAAGGGCAGCAACCGGCGAAACGTGGGTACACCACAGTATAGGCGCAGTTACACCACTTAAATTAATCAGCGAATTGTTGTTGCCGAACAAAGCAATAATTACATTTTTAATTTTTTGGTTTGATATGATGAAATTTAACAGCAACGGGTTACCCAGATCGGCATCATTTAACTGAATGATAACGGTGTTATACCATTTAAGATCGGCCGATAGGTCGTCAAGCGTCTTTGTCCCTGCCTGTCCGGCAGGCAGGCCCGAATAATCATTGCCGTTAAAAGTGGTTACCTTGCTGTATTTGTTGGCCAGGCTGTCGAAACCTGCCGCATATGGATTTGAAAAATGAACACTTGCAATTTTTAGCTGGTCGAGGTTTTGCAACGGAATTAAATAGGATGGGTTATTCAGCAAAACGGTGGATTGCGCCACTAATTTTTCTTCATCAACATAAGCCTTGCCGGTAAATGGTGGATTTTGTGCACATGCCGAATTAAATAAAATAAACCCTGATAATATTAAAGTGTAGAAACCCCAATTACTTTTTCTCATAAACTTTCTCGCCATTTATATATGTTTTTAACACTTTAACGGTTGGCACATCCGCACCGTCAATTTTCATTATATCTTTATCAAGTATCACAAAATCGGCATACTTGCCGGGCTCTAAACTCCCTTTTTCTTTTTCTTCAAAATTTGCTTTTGCTGCCCAAATGGTTATCCCCCGTAATGCTTGTTCCCTTGTCAGGGCATTTTCCATTTGAAAACCGCCTTCAGGTAATCCATTTAAATTTTTACGTACAACAGCAGCATAAAACGTGTACATCGGGTTAATATTTTCAACCGGGAAATCCGTGCCCAATGGCAACCAGCCGTTTTGTTCAAGCAATTGCTTATAAGCATAGGATGTTTTCAGGCGTTTTTTGCCAAGCCGGTTCACAGCCCAAAGCATATCCGATGTGGCATGGGTTGGCTGCACCGACGGGATGATGTTGTACTCACCAAATAATTTTATATCATCAGGCGATAATATCTGTGCGTGCTCTATCCGCCAGCGGCGATCGTTTTTCCCTTTTAATACGCTTGCATATATCTTTAGTATCACGCGGTTTGCCGAGTCGCCAATGGCATGGGTACAAAGCTGGAACCCTTTACCAGCCAGTTTTTTTGCGATATCCATAAAATGTTGCTGGCTGCTCAGTAAAAACCCGTTCCAGTTTTTATGGTCCGAATAAGGCTGCAATAAACAAGCTCCTTCCGAGCCTAAAGCGCCATCGGCATACATTTTAAAGGAGCGCACATCAAGTCCCGGAGTTTTGTAAACGCCGCGTTTAAATAAATAGTCATAATTCTCCGGACTATCAGACAGCATTACATACATCCGCATTTTTAACGCCCCTTTATGCTGTAGCTGTGCTATGGTGTTTACCATGGTATAAGGTAAGCCGCAATCTTCTACTGTTGTTAAGCCTACCGCAAAACAATTACTTTGTGCATCTAAAAGTGCCGATTGTATAAGGGTATCGGTCGGCGCTGGTATTTTTCGTTTTACCAATCCTTCGGCATTATCAACCAATAAACCGGTAAGTTTGCCATTTATTGTTTCAATTTTCCCACCGGTAATATTTTGGCCAGGTTTAATCCCTGCTATATTAAGTGCCGCCTGGTTTACCATTATTGCGTGCCCGTCAATGCGGGTTAACATTACCGGCCTTACCGGGAACAGCGAATCCAATTTAGCTTTATTCGGAAAATCCTTAACCGTCCATTTGTTCTGATCCCAGCCGCGGCCAACTATCCATCCTTCTGTATTTTTGCGGGCATAGCTATTAACCGAATCGACGACCTCCTGCCAGCTCTTTGTATTTTCAAGCCGCACATCCTGTAAGCTTAAACCGTAGCTGTAAAAATGCGAGTGGGCATCAATAAAACCAGGATATACAGGTTTCCCGCCTGCATCAATTACCTGGTGCGCTGTATATTTTTGCTCCAATGTATCGGCTTTGCCTACGGCTACAATTTTCCCGGCGTTAACTACAAATGCATCTGCGGTTGCGAAATTGCTGTCAACAGTATAAACAAGTGCATTTTTAACCAGCAGGTCAGCATTATAATCCTTTTGTTTGCATGCAATGGCAAACAATAACAAAACGGGCAAAAGTTTCTTCATGGGGGGTATTTGTAAAAAGTGGCAAACTACAAAACTATATACAAAAACAAAGGCATAAAGTTATGCTGCTAAATAATTATTTAGTTCGCCTCACCCTGCCCTCTCCTTTGGAGATGGTTCTAACAGCCAAGCGCGAAGTTAGTGAAAGCTGCCTTTACCCTCTTTATGGCTTGCCATAGAGAGGGTCAGCAAGCGGAGCGATGCTGGGGTGAGTCAACTATACGCCAGGTATTTAGGCTAATGCATTTGCGTCATTCT
>JABDCF010000185.1 GCA_013288235.1 Bacteroidota bacterium
GATTCCTTGTCAAACCATTATAAAATATACAGCACATCAAGGCAAAAGCAGGTTAGCCTGGATGAGATAATAACAGATATGGCCAATGCCGACGTATTGTTTTTTGGCGAGAACCATAACGACTCCACCGATCATCGGTTGGAATATGCGCTTTTTGAAAAGCTATATGAAAAGTATCCCGGCAAAACCGCTTTATCCATGGAAATGTTTGAAACAGATTGCCAAAACGTGCTCGACGAATATTTGGATGGCTTTATCCGCGAAAAAAACTTTATTACCGAAGCGCGCGCCTGGCATAATTATAAAGATTACCGCCCTTTAATTGAGTTTGCTAAAACCAATCATATACACATCGTTGCCGCCAATGCGCCGGCACGATATGTAAACATGACTAACAGGCTGGGCTTAGCCAGTTTAGCACAACTAAACAAAACAGGCAAATCGTACCTGCCGCCATTGCCTGTTGATACAGCATCCGGTGCTTATTATGAAAAGTTTTTGGAGGTTATGGGCGGTCATAGCGCGATGGGCGGTATGCAAATGTTCCAGGCGCAAAATTTATGGGATGCTACAATGGGTTGGTCAGTAGCGCGTTTTGCAAAGGCACACCATGGTTATAAAGTATTACAGTTAAATGGCGGCTTTCATAGTGAAGAAAAATTGGGTGCTGCGGCACAGTTAAAAAAGTATGCAACAAAACTCCGTATCATAAATATTGCCACTTATGATGATGAAAATTTTGATGTCCCTGACTGGGACAAGCTCAGAAAAAATGGCGATTATATAATTGTAACCGATCCAAAGCTGCCGAAGACTTTTTAGTTGTTCATAGTCCATGGCTCATAGTTCATAGCAGCAAGAGCCATTATGAACCATTAGCCATCAACTATTATGCTTTCTTAGCAAGTAAATCCCTTATTTCAGTAAGCAGTAACTCTTCTTTAGTAGGTTCCGGATCTGGTGCCGGCGCGGGGGCTGGTTCTTGTTTCTTTAATGCATTTATCACCTTTACAACCATGAAAATGCAAAAAGCAACGATCAGAAACTGAATAACTGTATTGATAAAACTACCATATTTTATTGCGTTTTCCAACACTTTATGTGCTGGGTCTGCTTTTATCAACGTGATTTTTTTGTCCGAAAAATCAACGCCACCGGTTATGTAACCTATTGGCGGCATAATTACATCTTTCACCAGCGAAGTGACTATCGAGCCAAATGCCGCACCAATAATAACACCAACAGCAAGGTCAACAACGTTGCCCCGCATAGCAAATTCTTTAAATTCTTTACCAATAGCCATGAAAAGAACGTTTCAGCCCTCACAAAGGAAAAGAAGAAATAAACACGGTTTCCGTGAGCGCATGTCAACTGCTAACGGCAGAAGAATATTAGCAGCAAGAAGAGCCAAAGGCAGAAAAAGATTGTCAGTATCTGACGAGCGTAGCCACAAAGCATAAAGCTGGTTGCTTTCTCCGGCACGGGGCTTGAACCGGTCATTTACTCAAATTTCGGTTCAAACTTAGCAACACAATGTACACTTTTAAAAAAGAAGAACGGTTATGTAATAAAAAGCTAATTGACGGGCTTTTTCATAACGGTTCTTCTTTTTTATGTTATCCCTTTAAAGCGTCGTGGATGTTTGTCGACGTGCCACAAAAGTTTCCTGTGCAAATTGTATTTTCTGTCGCCAAAAAGCGTTTTAAACGTGCTGTCGACCGTAATTTGATAAAAAGGCGCATGCGTGAGGCCTACCGGCTTAACAAACAACAATATTTGTACGACCTGCTGCTCAGCAAGGAAAAAAAGATCGTGCTTTCGCTTGGCTATATCGGCAAAGAGATTTCCCCTTATGATTTTACCGAGAAAAAGATGCTGAAACTTTTGGCACAACTTAGCGCTGAAATTGCGAAATGAAGGTTATAATTGATATAGCAAAAAAGATAGTAGGATATTTTTTTATCCTCCTGATCAAAATATATCAATACTTTATTTCGCCTTTAACAGGGGCATCGTGCCGTTATACCCCCACCTGTTCACAATATGGGGTTGAGGCTATTAAAAAATATGGAGCTTTTAAAGGCGGGTGGCTAACTTTAAAACGTATTGGCAGTTGTAATCCATGGGGTGGGCACGGGCATGACCCTGTGCCGTAAAACGTAATATTTTCGTGCCTCTGAACGAATGATTTGACTTAATTTGCATGGCGGAGACGCAAGTACTACTTCTCTGCAAAATAAATAAGGTTTCATAATAATTTTCAGATATGAAAAAGCCCGCATCATTGGTTTTAATTTTAATCTTTGGCTTCCTGGGGCTCCTATCGGCCCAGCCTGCCATCAAACAAACCATCAATTCAAACTGGGGATTTCATAAAGGGGACATTGCCGGATTTCCAGCTAAAAATAATTCCGCTGTAAAATGGGAAGAAATATCCCTGCCCCATAGTTGGAATACGGTGGATGTAAACCAGGATACCGGCTATTACCGGGGCATTGGCTGGTATAAAAAAACAATATATGTGCCTTCATCATGGCAAAATAAAAACACCTGCCTGTATTTTGAAGGCGCCAACCAGGTTGCTGAAGTTTACGTTAACGGGCAGCTTGCAGGTAAACACATTGGTGGCTATACCGCATTTAGCTTCCCGGTAGGTAAATTACTTAACTATAAGGATTCTATAACAGCTAATGAGATATTAGTTAAGCTTGATAATAGCCCCAATGAAAAAATACCACCTTTAAATGCCGATTTTACTTTTTTTGGCGGTATTTACCGCGACGTTTACCTAATCAGTACCAATCCAGTTCATTTTAATATAGACAGTAGCGCAGCAAACGGCATAAGGATAAAAACGCCGCTGGTAAGCGATGCTATGGCAAACGTTACTGTTGAAGGTGAGATAGCCAATAGTTTAAACAGGAAAGAAACCGTAAAGATACTTTCGTCTGTTTTCACTGCTGATGGAAAACTGATAAAGGAAATTAAAAGCAATGTAAGCCTGGCAGCAAACGGCATAACCAAATTTTCTCAAAACCTTGATAAGATAGAAAACCCGCATTTATGGTCGACGGATGATCCCTATTTATACCATATCGTCACCAGTATTTACGATAACAATGGAAATTTGCTCGACCAGCAAACCAATCCATTAGGCTTTCGTTGGTTTAAGTTCGATGCCGCAACAGGGTTTTATTTAAATGGTAAACCATTAAAATTAATAGGCGCAAACAGGCACCAGGATTATCCGGGGATGGCCAATGCCCTGCCAGATGCCCTGCACCAAAATGATATAGCGCTTTTAAAGGCAATGGGCGCCAACTTTATCCGTATATCGCATTACCCGCAAGACCCTGCTGTACTGGAAGCCTGCGACCGGCTGGGCATACTGGCCTCGGAGGAAATACCTATTGTAAACCGCATCACCCAATCGGAGGAGTTTACCGAAAACTGCAAGCGGATGCAGCTGGAGATGATCAGGCAGAATTATAACCATCCAAGCATAATTATATGGGCCTATATGAACGAAGTGCTGCTGCAGCCGCGTTTTCAGCGGGACTCGCCAGAACAGCAGAAGTATTTTGGCGATGTTGCCAAACTTGCCAAAGCGCTTGACAGCCTTACCCGTAATGAAGACCCATCGCGCTATACAATGATATCCTGTCATGGTGATTTTGACCGTTATAATAAAGTCGGCATAACCCAGATACCTCAAATTATTGGATGGAACCTTTACTACGGCTGGTATGCCCCCGATTTTGAAGGCTTCGGCCAGTTTTTAGCCAGGCACCACCGCGAACTGCCCGATAAACCGGTAATGGTTACAGAATATGGGGCCGACGGCGACACGCGACTGCACAGCGCCAACCCTGAACGCTTTGACAAAACCATTGAATATCAAACCATCTATCATAAAAAATACCTGAAAGAAATTATGGCCAGGCCTTTTGTAGCCGGGGCGGCCATGTGGTGTTTGGTCGATTTTAATTCGTACGCCCGTATCGATGCATCACCGCATACCAATACCAAGGGCGTGGCAACTAATGAAAGGGTGCCGAAGGATGTTTATTATTATTACCAGGCCAACCTCTCAAAACAGCCTGTGGTAAAAATCGGCTCGCGTAACTGGACTGTAAGGGGCGGAATAGCCGATGCCAACGCGACATGCACCCAACCGATTGAGGTTTACAGCAATTTATCAGAAGTGAGCCTATGGCTTAATGGCAAATTACTAAGCACCCAAACGGTAACCAACAAAGTGGCTTTGTTTAATGTGCCATTTACCAATGGAATGAATAACCTGAAAGCTTTAGGTATAAAAGATGGTGTTAATTATGAGGATTTTACCTCCATAAATTTTCAAATGCAACCGGCGCTACTTAAAGATTTGAACCTTCCATTTAAGGAACTCAACGTAAGCCTGGGCGACACGCGCTCGTATACTGACAGCAAGCTGCAACAATTCTGGCTTCCAGAAAAACCTTATACTCCCGGTAGCTGGGGGTATATTGGCGGCCATGTTTTTAGTATGAAAGG
>JABDCF010000186.1 GCA_013288235.1 Bacteroidota bacterium
AACCATGCGGGTTATTGTCGGAACGCACGACGTTCCGCAGGTAACCCTGTGTGATCAAACTTCGGGCAACTGTTGAAGTTGTACGTATCAATTTCTCGGTCGCAAAGCATTTGAAGAAAAACGGGTACTGGTTCATATCCAGCTGGATGCTGTCCACGCTGACCTGTTGGCTGATGTTACCCGAAATGAGGTTGGAATAAAAACCTGATTCCTTCAGGTCATCGTACTGCGTTTTGGCACTGGCATCAGCCAGGTAAAGCGATTTGGTGACCGTTGCCTGTATCTCTTTGTCATCCGGGCTGAGGTTAAAAAAATCCTCGTGAAACACCTTGATGTGGTCGCGCGCCTCTACCGGTGTATTGGTTTTCTGATCTGCGGCAAAGGCTTCCAACGCTTTGCCATTGGCCAAAATGTAAATGTGGTTTTTAAAGTCCGTTGATGATTGGTAGCTTTCATAAACTGTATAGCTGCTGATCATGACACAAGCCGCTATGAGCAAATAGCTAAACAGCTTAATGTGCTTGAAAGCAGTATCAATATTTTTAAGTTGCTGGAACATAGGTTAATCGTCTGATAATTTATTTTTTTGATAATTGTTACCGCCCTTTTTGTCCTTGAAGTAGCCTTCGGACTCGCTGTTGACCGCATAGCTTTGCGCCATGTTTTCCCTTTGATTGCCAAATTCATCGGCTTGCATACCACCGGCTGCACCTGATACCGCAGAACTTACGGCACGGGTGGAACTGCTGACCAGGCTATTGATCTTTTGTACCAGCGCGTTACCGCCGCCCGCATGCACGATATAATTAGCCGTACTGGGCACGGTGAAATAACCGACAATGCCGATCAGTAAAAAAATGAGGTAGGCTACGTCCGTCGAATTAAAGAAAGTATCGCCCGAACTTTGGATTTGCGCTATATCCAGTTGCAGCATGTTCTGCTGCACTTTGCCGATGATCGAACCAAAGATATTGGCGACTGGCAACCATAAAAACACATTGATATAACGCGCCATCCAAACCGTGAGCGTATGCTGGAATCCGTCAAAGACGGCAATTCCGAAAACGAGTGGCCCCAGTATTGCCAGTACAATCAGCTGGAAAGTCCGGATGGTATTGATACATAAAGCCGCTGCTTCATAAAGCACTTCCAATACTTCGCTCATCCATTCTTTGATGCTATTCTTAAAGTTGTACTCGGCCTTGCTCATGGCAAACTTCATGTCATTGCCAACACTGCCCAACATGCCCTCGTTGCTGTCGTTCGGGTCGTCGGGATGCGTATATTTATACCATTTGTCCCTATCCCCATCCCCGTCCGAACCAACATACATCTGCCAGGCCTGCGTTTGCTGTTCGGCAGCGGTCTTTTGTTGTAATAGGGTTTGTATGGCCTGGTTGCTGTCCTGCACCATGTTATTCGTAGTACTGACCACCGGCTGCAAAACGCCGTTCATCACCGCGATAACAGTTGGAAACAGCATAATCGCGATACCTAAAGCAAAGGGCCGTAACAAAGGATAAAAGTCAATGGGTTCGGCGGCGGCGATGCTGCGCCATACCCGTGAGGCAATATACCAGAGCGCGGCAAAGCCGGCGATCCCCTGCGCTGCGCCGATGAGGCTGCTGCACAGGGGCAGCATCTGGTTATAGACCTGTTCAAGCGTAGCTTGTAGTCCTGAAATACTGTCCATAGTTAATAAAGTTTTTGTAAGGTGGATAGATCGTTTAGGGCATGCTGTCGCTGCATATCCAGCAGCGCTGTTTCCTGGTCAAAATGCCGCAGGAAAGTGAGCTTGTCATCAGTATCATAGTAGATACCGTCAATGGCACGCAGCCTTTCGTCGTCGCTCATCCGCAATTTTCCACCCGCTAAAATGTCGGCCAGCTGGCTGATGTTTTGCAGGCTTTGCTGTAAAAGCGTAGTGTAGACGTTGGCCAGGTACGCCAATTCATTGGCATTAAAGTGCCCGCCCTCCCGGAACTGTTTATAGTATCGGGTGTACTCGGTTACGATATAGCCCTGCTCCAGAATAATGTCAGCGACGTGGCCGTACTTGGCAACTGCCGGGCTGACCATGAGCAGGCCATTCAAAAAGGTATTGTGCAAATTGAAGGTGCCGTTCTCAATACTTTTGACCTCGTTGTAACCACCGTCGATAATGGTGTAGCCCTCTTTCATGTCGCTCAATATCCCTTTCAACTGGGTAAGCTTTTCGATGTCCAGAATGAGCTGCACCATATCGCTGCTTTGGGCATTGGCTCCTACAGCACTGAATAATAAAAGCACCAATAAGATTTTAATTCGTTTCATACAAGGATTTTAAAGTTTGTGTGTCATTAGCCCCCTGTTGCCGTTGGACCGCCAGCAGCCGCACTGAATTGCAGAAACTTTGCGAGAACTGATATTTGTCCTGCATGTCTGCATGGATCTTGTTTAGCCGTTTCAGCCGCTCGTCATCGCTCATTTGCAGCGTGCCGTATTGCAACAGGTTTTGCAGTTCGGTTAGGTCGGTATTGCAGGCTTGCAATAAATTCGATTGTACAACACCCACGTAGCTTTGCTCATCGCTGGTCAGCCCGTTAAAGGGCTGGCTGAAGCTATTGGTAATGTCGGTTTGCCAGGTCAAAATATCCTGTACCTGCGTGCTGTTCTTTACGGCGCTGCCCGGCGTTTTGAGCGAGGTGTAATAGGCGCTGTGCGCATTGAGTTCAGCGGTGTTGATCTCGGCAATGCCGGATAAACCATGCTTCATCACGTTATAGCCCATCTTCAGTTCCGATTCAAAGGCTTCATAGGCCGCGATCTGCTGCAAATAGTATTGCTTCTGTTTGTTGGCCTGACCAAAAAGGTCGCTGAAGCTGAAACTTTGGGCATGGGCGCTGGTCACCACACTAATTAATACCATACAGGTTTTTAGTAGCCTGTATGTCGTTTTCGTCACTGGCCCTTTGCAGGCTGAGCATAATGTTTTCATTGTTGAACTGTTTAAGGTCATTATAATTCTGGTCGACGCTTTTCGAAGTTTTGTTAATTAAATCTATCCGCTTGCCATCGCCCATCTGCGTTTTAAAGGAATTCACCAGGTTCATCAGCTGGTCCAGGTTGTTGATACTGGCCTTCAATATCCCGGTATAAACTGTCGAGATATATTGCAGTTCCGGTACGCTAAAGTGTTTGTCCTGTTGCGTCAGGCTCCAGGCACTTTGGTATTCCCTGACCAGCGCTTCTTGTTCCAATGTTATATTCCGTACCTGCTCATAATCATTTATAATATCCTTGACCTTGAACAGTTCCTGGTAATAATTGCTGAATAGCGTTTGTTGCTGCTTGTTAACCCCCGCGATCTGCGACAACTTCATTTGGTTCAACTGGTTCTCGATGGTTTTCTGCGCGTTTTGCAGCCAGATGGTTTTATTCTGCGCCTTTTGCACTTCCAGGTCAATGGCGCGGATGACCTTGCCGACTGTATTATTGAGCACGGTGCTGATCACAAATTGCGCGCTGGCTTTTTTATCGGGCAGCACCGTCAGCACGACGACCATGCTGACGGGTAAAATAATTCTATAAATTCTCATAGTTTTTTGTATTTGCTGTTGGCGATTTCTAACTGGTGGCCGGCGGGCTGAAACAGGATGACCAGGCCGTTTTCGGTTAATTGCAGGGTGCCACGCCGTTCGTCAAAAGTGCCGCTGAATGTTTTGCTTTTGTATTGCGGTGCGCCATTGGGTAAGCGCCGGAAGCCGGTTTTGCGGGTGACCTGGTAATGGTTTTCTGTTAACGGATCGGCCTGAATGACCAGCGTATCATCAGCAATACTGTAAGCGCTTTGCGCATGGCTGACATAGGTGCCGGGTACGAAATCCTTCACCTGTTTTTGCGGGTTACTACATGCCGCCAGCAAAATGAGCGGCGACACGATCATGTTGATTATTGTTTTCATAATTATTTGGTTTTAAGTTCTTGGGCTAATGCGGCTATACCTTTTTCGATATTGCCATATTTGGCAGCGTATTCCTGTACTTTGAGCTTTTCGGTTTCCTCGGTCGAATAGCATAAATATTCCTCCACCGCCAATTCGTTACGGTAGACGTTGATCACCGATCCGCCCTGGTCGATCAGCACTTCCCGGTAAACCCGGCCCGGTTCATTGGCTTTGTTGACCGATAACAGCAAGGTTTTCCCTTTATCCGACATACCCAACGTTTCCTGTAAGCGGTCAAATTTGTTCATGAACTTGCGCATGTCCATCAGGATCTTGGTATCGGCATTGTTAATGACCGTTTCCTTGATGATGGGCGAACTGATCAGGTCGTCGATTTCCTGCGTAATGAGCGCGGCTATCCCGTTAAACTTGCGGACGGTTTTGTACAAAAACTTGATAAAGTTGGCCATGCCCGATTTAGCGATTGCCAC
>JABDCF010000187.1 GCA_013288235.1 Bacteroidota bacterium
ATGTGAGTAATACCTTTTCACCCGAACCCAGGGTGATGATAGGGAAAGACGCCTTTTTTGAGGTGTTATAAAACTCAACGCTTTTTATTTCGGGTTTAAAAACCGCATTATCGTAGGTGGATTGGGCGAATATTTTTGTGACAAAAAGTGATAGGAACAGGGGTATGTAAAACTTCTTCATAATTTATGTTTAGATAGCGCCAGGCATTGGTGTCGATGTCGCTCTTATAGTTTACTCACCCCGTCATCGCTTCGCTTGACAGCCGCCTCTATCGCAGGCAACAAAAGAAGGATGGAAGATGCGATTGCATATTTATTGCAAATCAAAAATAAATCCGAAATCGAAATTCCGAAATCAGCCTACGCTTCCAGTTCCATTATCTGCTCAGCCAAAGCTTCCCACTTTAGCTGAATACTTCCCAGTTCTAACTTCTTTTTATCGTAATTATTATTTACCTCTTTTGATTTTGCTGCGTCATTATATAACTTTTCATCAGCCAATTGCGCCTCAATCTGCTTTATTTCGCGCTCCAACCCACCGATCTGCTCTTCCATCCTGGCTAAATCCTGGTTAAGTTTTTTTAACTGTTGGAATTTATTTTCATTATGCTGTTTTGGCTGTAGCGCAGGCTCTTTTTTTTCCTCTTTTTTAGGTTGGGGCGCAGGGGCAGCAGTTTTTGGTTCCAATTTGCGTTTGGCGTTCCATACATCATACTCGGCATAAGTGCCCGGGTATTGTTTTATCTGTTGATCCTCAATAAACCATATTTTATTTGCCACATTATCAAGAAAATACCGGTCGTGCGATACTACAATGATGGTGCCTTCATATTGCTGTAAGGCTTGCACTAATATATTTACCGATTGTATATCGAGGTGGTTGGTGGGCTCATCCAGTACCAGGAAATTGGCATCGGCAGTAAGCGCCTTAGCTAATGCCACACGCGATTTCTCGCCTCCCGATAGTACTTTTATCTTTTTAAATACATCATCGCCGGTAAACAAAAACGAACCTAAAATGGTACGCAATTCAGTTTCTGTGTGTTTTGGTGCGAATGATTGTAGTTCCTGTAAGGAGGTATGTTCAAGGTGCAATGCCTCCAGTTGGTGCTGGGCAAAAAAGGTTTGGGTAACGTTGTGCCCGGTTTCTGCTTTGCCTGTAAAATCTTTATCAGCGCCTGCAATGATGCGTAACAAGGTTGATTTACCTTTGCCATTCGCACCGATCAAGGCAATTTTATCACCCTTTTCAATAACTGCCTCGGCATTGGTTAAAATATCGATTGCCGGGTATTTTTTAGTTACATGCTCAAGCGTTACCACATGCCGACCTGATTGCCTCGAGAAACGGAAGCTAAAATTTACGGTTGGATTATCATCATCAACATCATCCACACGCTCCAGTTTATCCAAAGCTTTGATGCGCGACTGCGCCATTTTTGCCTTCGATGCCTTTGCCCTGAAACGTTCGATCAAACGCTCTTCCTGTTTTATTTTTGATTGCTGGTTTTTATATTCGCCTTTTTGAATTTCTTCTCGCTGTGCCTTTTCTTCAAGATAAAAAGAATAATTGCCGGCATAAACAGTAAGTTTTCCTTTGCGCGTTTCAACGGTACGGTTAATTACTTTATCCAAAAACCACCTGTCGTGCGATACGATTACCACTGCACCGTCAAATGCCTTTAAATATTCTTCCAGCCATTGTATCGATGGTAAGTCGAGGTGGTTGGTAGGCTCATCGAGTAGCAAAATATCGGGTGCCTGCAATAATATTTTGGCAAGCATCACGCGCATCCGCCATCCGCCCGAAAATTCGCTAAGCTTGCGGTGGGTATCAGGCTCGCTGAAACCTAAACCGGCTAAAATTTCGTGGGCTTTGTATTCAATGTTGTAGCCATCAAGCACTTCAAACTCATGCTGTTTATCGCTCAGCTTATGCAGCAGGTCTTCGGTATATTCTGTTTCAAGTTTTTGCAGCAGGTTTTCTATTTCATCATGCAGCTGGTTTTGGCGCTCAAAAGCTTCCATAGCAACATGTAATATATTTTTGTCGGATGAGTAGGAGAGCAAATCCTGGTTAAGGTAGCCTAAAGTAAGGTCCTTGGCCATGGATATGGTACCCGATGTAGGCGTATAATCGCCCACAATAATTTTTAAAAGGGTGGTTTTCCCGGTGCCATTTGCGCCGATAAGGCCAATTTTTTCTCCGGGTTTTATATGCCAGTTGGCTTCATCATATAGGGCGCGCGCACCGATCTCGAACGTGAGGTTATTAATAGCGATCATTTGGGCGCAAAGATACGATTTTGAGGGGAAAGGTGAAAGGTGAATGGTGAAAGGCCCGAAAATGCAAAACATCAAAAAAAGAATTCGAATAACGACTGTCGAAGTATTTATACTGCCTTTTGCCTTTCACCTTTTGCCTTTCACTTCTAACCCACAGCTTCCATCCATGCCTGGGCCATTAGGGCTTCGCCGGCTACAGATGGATGCACCCCATCGAGGTTCCAGTAAGGGGCAGGGGCCGACTCAACGGCTTTATCAAAAACAGACTGAAGTGGTACAAACGTGGCATTGTATTCTGTGGCGATATCGCGGGCTGCTTTTCTGAAAAGATCAAAGGTGGGGTACCACTTATCATCAACTGCCTTAACGCCTTTAAGGGCAAAGGGTTCACAAATAATCAGTTTTACATTGGGTGAAGCTTGTTTGGTACGGTCAAGTAACTTATGGTAATCGGTTATATAGGTATCGATGGTGCCGGTATAGCCATTGGTCAGGGTATGCCAAAAATCATTTACACCTATGTGGATACTTAAAACATTGGGCTTTAAAGCCAGGCAGTCGGCATCCCAGCGGTCGGCCAGCTGGTAAACTTTATTGCCGCTGATGCCTTTGTTATATATATGCAGGTTTTTTTCGGGATATTTAAGCAACAGGTGCCCCGCCGTTAACAATACGTAGCCCGATCCTAATGAGTTTGTGCTGTTTGGCTGTGTGGCTGAGTAATTGCGTCCCCAATCAGTAATTGAATCGCCCTGGAAAAGAATAATATCATCTTTATTTAACTCAACCTTTTTAATATTTTCATTAGCAAATGCAGCCGAAACAATTTGAGGCAAGGCTAAAGTTGCAATTGTGCCCATTGAGGCATTTTTAATAAAGCTGCGGCGGGAGTTTTTGGTGTTCATAGTTCGTGGATCATAGTTATTAGCCGTAATTGGCCGTTAACTTAGCCGTCGCTAATATAAATATTCTTTAATAGCACAAAGGTAATTTAGCTTATTTTTCTGCCAGGAACTGTTGTACCAGGCCGCAAAGTTATTGATGAAATTAAAACCCCCAATTCTATACCCTTAACTTTTGATAAGGCAGGACTAATTCTTTTTATGGCTTTTATTTACTTAAATTTGTAATTATAACGGTTGCTTAAATATATTTATATGATAAAGACAATTGTAACACCGAAAAATAACAAACTCCAGTTGTCTATACCTAATAGCTATATCGGCAAGGAGATTGAAGTGCTGCTTTATTCAAAAGATGAACTGACAGAGGAAAAGCAGGCCGCTAAAAAATCGATGGCTGACTTTTGTGGCATACTCTCGGAAAATGATTATCAATCATTAAAGGACCATACCGAACAAGCCCGCAAAGAATGGAACAGGGCTATTTAATCGACACTAACGTTATCATCGATAACTTCGCCAACAAATTGCCGCAAAAGGCAAAAGAATTGCTAAACTCGGTTGAACCTGTTGTATCAGCAGTTACAAAGATCGAAGTATTGGGGTGGCTCAACGCAACTAAAGAACAGCTAATCCCTTTGTATTCTTTTATGGAAATAGCAAATATATTACCTATTGACAATGCCGTTATAGAAAAAACCATCCTGGTAAGGCAAACCCAAAAAATAGCTTTAGGCGATGCCATCATTGCCGCTACAACTCTTGTGCATGGCCTGGTTTTGATTTCCCGGAACACATCTGACTTTAAAAATATTAAGGGAATGAAGGTAATTGACCCATATAGCCTTTAATTAGCAAACCTGCGTACTGATTATAGTGCGCAAACAAACAACCAACATCGATGATTTGGTTTAAACTGCCACTTAACCCTCCGGTCTCGTTTTTAAGCTCATCTTTTGATATTAAACCATCTCTACTGATGGTAGTATTGGTTGCTATAATACCGGCAATGCCCGTTTGTTTTACTATTTCTACTATATCATCAAGCTGTTCATTGGTCAAATCAGGGGCTATTTTCAGTAAGATGGGCCTGCTGATGCCATTTTTAAAATTGTGTTGCTGTAAGGTATTTAATAAAGCCATCAAAGGCTCTTTTTCCTGCAATTCGCGCAG
>JABDCF010000188.1 GCA_013288235.1 Bacteroidota bacterium
CCCACTATTCTGTTAAACTCCCACCACGACACTGTTAAACCCAATATACAGTACACTAACAATCCTTTTCATCCTACGATTATAGGGGACAAACTTTATGGACTGGGTAGCAATGATGCCGGCGGTTGCCTGGTTGCGCTGCTTGCTGCATTTGTGCATTTTTATGAAAGGCGTGACCTTGCTTATAATTTATGCTTTGCAGCTACCGCCGAAGAAGAAACATCCGGGAAAAACGGACTTAAATTAGTTTTACCCCAACTGGGACGCCTGGATTTTGCAATAGTTGGCGAACCGACTTTAATGAATTTGGCTGTTGCCGAAAGAGGGCTGATGGTTTTGGATTGCGTTGCCACTGGAAAAGCCGGGCATGCAGCCCGCGGGGAGGGCGATAATGCCATTTATAAAGCGCTCAAGGATATTCAGTGGTTTAGCAACTTTACTTTCCCGAACGTGTCCAGCTCGCTGGGTCCGGTTAATATGTCTGTTACGATGATCAACGCGGGAAGCCAGCATAATGTGGTGCCAGGCTCCTGTAGTTTTACCGTAGATGTGCGGCTGACAGATGTCTACACAACTGACGAGATACTGCAAATTGTGCGGGAAAATATAAATAGCCAGGTAACTCCAAGAGAGTTTTATTTAAAACCATCCGCTATTGACCAGGGGCACCCTATTGTACACGCCGGCATAATGGCCGGTTGTAATACCTATGGTTCGCCTACCACATCAGACCAGGCGGTGCTTAACATTCCATCGGTAAAATTGGGGCCAGGCGATTCTGCCAGGTCACATATGGCCGATGAGTATATCTATATCAGTGAAATTCACCAGGGTATAAAAGTATACATCCAAATTCTGGAGACCCTGATATTCACACTCATAAACAAAATTTAATTAATCAGGCCATCGATTGGAAAATTATGCCGTTGGAGAATGAGATGAAGCGAAATTCCGTGGCAAAATCAACAAAAGAAAAATTTCAATAAAAAAACATATGAAAAAGTCGATGTCATTAAAGGGCCGTGGGGGCTGGTTCTATGTAATTGGGGTAGTTATAGCTTTAATTATCGCTATTGTAGTGGCCGTATATTATTTTGGAAAAGTATAACTAAGGGGTTGTGGATTCTTATAAATGAAAGTGCCAGCGAAATCATAACGTATAAAACATGACACCCGAAATAAAAAAGATAATTCCGAAATAATTCCCACTTTTGCTTTTTATCATGCAAAAAGATAAGCTGTTAATTATTGATGACGAGGAGCGGTTGCGTAACCTGCTGGCAAGGATACTGCAACTGGAAGGGTATGAGGTATTGGTAGCTTCAACCGGTAAGGAAGGGTTAAAAAAATTACAACAGGAAGCTATCCCGGTGGTGATCAGCGATGTGAAACTGCCAGACATAAATGGCATCGACCTAACCCTGCAAATAAAAGCCAGCTGGCCGGCTACCGAAATTATCGTACTGACCGCCTTTGGCACTATAAACGATGGCGTTAAAGCCATTAAATCGGGCGCGTTTGATTATATCACTAAAGGCGACGACAATGAAAAAATAATCCCTTTGGTTAGTAAGGCGATGGATAAAGCGCTGCTACAGTTCAGGGTGATAGAATTGGAGCAAAAGCTAAATACCAAGTTTGGTTTCGACCGATTAATAGGGAAGTCAACTGCTATTGCCGATGTGATAAAGTTGGCGCAAAAAGTAGCGTTGACGGACACCACAGTTTTACTGTTGGGCGAAACAGGAACTGGGAAAGAACTTTTTGCTGAGGCCATTCACCAGGCCAGTAATCGCCACGCAAAATCATTTGTTGCTGTTAATTGCAGTGCTTTTACCAAAGAATTACTTGAAAGTGAATTGTTTGGCCATAAAGCCGGCGCATTTACAGGTGCCGTAAAAGATAAAAAAGGACTTTTTGAAGAAGCTAACGGCGGCACTATTTTTTTGGATGAGATAGGCGAGCTTGACCATGACTTGCAGGCCAAGTTATTACGGGTGCTGGAATCGCAGCAGTTTTTAAAAGTTGGGGATACCAAGCCGACACAGGTAAATGTGCGCATTTTGGCGGCCACTAACCGCAACCTACAGGAAGAAGTAAATAAAGCTGGTTTTCGTTCAGACCTTTACTATCGTTTGTCGGTGTTTACAATAACCCTCCCGGCCCTGCGCGATCGTAAAAAAGACATTAAATTGCTGGCCGAATATTTTATGAACTATTTTGGCCTGAAAGTAAAAAAACAATTTACAGGGCTAACCGATAAGTTTATAGAGAAACTCGAGGCCTATAACTGGCCCGGAAATATCCGTGAGCTGAAAAACGTCATCGAGCGGGCCGTTATACTGGCCGATGATAACGTTTTGGATGAAAGCCTGCTCCCTTATGAGATGCAGGAGCCACAGCCAACAAAAGCGGGCAACAGCCTTTCTGCATTCGATCTTTCATCTATCGAAAAACTGCATATACAACGCGTACTTAACCACACCCATGGCAACCGCGCAGAAGCAGCCCGCCTGTTAAATATTGGCGTAGCCACTTTATACCGGAAGCTTAAAGATTACGGGTTGGAATGATTTCGAATTTAGAATATCTGACATCCGAATTGTTATAATCTGTTACCTGGTCGCTTTCGGGATAAGCGCCCCGGTAGGCGACACCATTCACGTTCAGCGTTCATTTCACAACAACACACCAATAAATAATACATAAATACTTGATAATCAACCATTCTATTTTTAGCATCCGATTAAAAACAAAAAACAAACGCCTATAAAACTAAAAAAGCCTTTGCAAATTAAATGTCTTTCAATCTTGCTTTTCGTTAATGTAGTTATAAACTACAACTTTAGCTCATCCGAAGACAAAGTCTTCGGACAGCATCGATATTATCGGACGGTATGAAAGGGACGAGGTGAAGCCATCCATTGAGGTGGTTATCCGTATGGCTGATACCCTGGAAGTATCTTTGGATTACCTGGTTGGTAAGAGTGATCTGGAACTGGACAGCTCTATCCTTAACCGTATTCGTGAGATACAAAAACTTAATGACCATGAACAGCAGGATGCTTTTAAACTGCTTGATATGTTCTTACGCGATGCCAAAGCCCGTAAAGCTTACGCCCATTAATTAACAAACCACGGCATTTAGCTGCTAAATATTGCCTGTTAATGGTAGTTAAATGGTAGCAAATGATACTTACGCAGCTTCTGTTTTTTTTGTTAGCGCTAAAAAACACCTTTATTATTATCAAAAACGCGTTTTTCGTTTGCCAGCTCCGCCGCCTTTCATTTTACCCCCCCATATTAAATAACAAAGCCCGGCGCACAGCCAGGCTCTATCTCTTCAACTTGCTTTGCGTTTACTTGGCAAGCGGGGCACAAGTAGCCTTTGCCCAGTCGCCCCGCCCGACATACTTGCGCCAGAGGGGGCATTATCATGAACATCGGCGACAAGATTACTGCTTTACGTAAGGCAAAAAAGCTATCACAGGCCGACCTGGCTAAAGAAGCCGGTGTGTCCCGCGAGATCATCGGGCGGTATGAACGTAACGAGGTTTCGCCCTCTGTGGATGTGGCTAAAAAGATCGCCGATGCTTTGGAAGTATCGTTGGATTATTTGGCTGGCGGTAGTGATAAGGCCGCTTTTGATAAGCAGACCTTAAAGCTTATCGATGAGATCGAAGAACTGGAACCGTCCGTTAAGGATAAACTAATCTATCTGGCTAACGCCATTATCCGCGATGCTAAAACCGGTAAAGCTTACGCCCATTAAATAACAAAGCCCGGCACGCGGCCAGGCTTCATTACTCACAAGCTTTTCGTTATTGCGGCCAAGCGGCACGCTTAGCCGGGCGGGGGAAAATTTTACGCCCATTAAATAACAAAGCCCGGTGCACGGCCAAGCTTCGTCTATAATCTCACATTTCGTTATTGCAGTTGCAAACTGCAAGCATAGTCATCCGAAGTCAAAGACATTCGGACAGCGTTCCGATAAACTACGAACATAGGGTAGTTTGATGCCGCCCAGGATGGTTATGTGCAGTTTGCCGTCTAAGTAAATGAGTAATTCCGGGTTGTCAGCGATCAGTTTTGCCATGTTGAAAAAAAGTTAGATGTGTAACATCTGCAACAAATGTAGAACTTGTTTCAGATTAATACAAATAACACTTTCTTTTTTTGTAGAATACTTTAAACTATATTTGTACTAAACAGAAGCAAACATCAATCTTTAGTAGAATATGCTCGACATTGGCAGCAGAATAACGGAACTTAGAAAGGCTAAAAACTGGTCTCAGGCGGATTTAGCAAAGGCTATTGAAGCTTCCAGGGATATTATAGGCAAATACG
>JABDCF010000189.1 GCA_013288235.1 Bacteroidota bacterium
TGAACCAGGTATTGCAGATCAGAAGTGATATCAGCGAAAAAAAGGTAAAGATTATCTTCTCTCAATTGGTTGATGACATACTTATCGGGTTTCGTCAAACGATAAGTAAGGAAAATATTAAGATAGTTACTGATTTTTCACAAGCCACCGGGATTTATTCTATTAAAAGTTATTTATACAGCATCTTTTATAATCTCATCTCAAACAGCATAAAATACAGGCAGCCTGAGGTGCCATTGCTTGTCGAAATCAGATCGTGGATAGAGGGCACTATGGTAAATATAACTTTTACGGACAATGCCCGCGGCATCGACCTATCCATTCATGGGGAGGAAGTTTTTGGCTTGTATAAGCGTTTCAATACCGATACCGAAGGTAAAGGCATCGGCTTGTACATGGTACAGCACCAGGTTGAAGCCCTGAGCGGGCGCATTAGCATCGATAGTAAGCCGAAGTCTGGTTCAACCTTTTTAGTCGGGTTTCCCGCCAGTTAAGGGTTACAAAACAAGCAATTCACTTCAATAATCTGATCGGTACCGGCATAGTTGCGGCAAGGACAAAAGATCGTCTGCTAAGTATGTCTATCCAATGCACCTGGGTACATACGCTGCAAAATATTCACATCTTTCATTTAAAAAATGGCGGCCGTGTTTTTGTACCCCTTATCGTACAATCTACACATTCACGG
Source organism: Bacteroidota bacterium (assembly GCA_013288235.1). Classification (GTDB taxonomy): domain Bacteria; phylum Bacteroidota; class Bacteroidia; order Sphingobacteriales; family Sphingobacteriaceae; genus Mucilaginibacter. The sequence continues at coordinate 689 of JABDCF010000189.1, forward strand.
GTTGAATACAAAAAAAAGGGCGGTGCCCCAATTCCAGGTGGAGGTGGGCCTGTTGCTACTAAGTGGGCCGAATCTAAGACAAGGTCATCGTAAGGATTGAGACTGGTATCTTGTTCACATGTATATGGATAGGTAGCCACCCATACAGGCAAATTGGCGCTTGTTATAATTATCCTTTTTGATGAAACCGTACAAACACTTATATAACCGATAACCGGCTCTGACGGGGTGGTTATGCAATGAATATTCCCCTCAATTTGTGATGGCTGGGCGTCAAAAATACTACCTAATTGCTCGGTATTCTTCTTCAGGCTTACCCAAAAGTCATAGGCATCGGCGGTTAGGGCATATTCGCGGAGCAGGATACTATATTCGGCTTCCAACTTTTCTGATGTGGACGGTATAAATACTACCGGACTTTGATAAAGAATGTCTTGCTCCAATTTAGCGGATGAGGCTAATACGATGTCGCTCGAAATATCGCTTCCATAGCAATTTGTTATGTTTTGCGCAGCGGTTCTTGGTACAAGCGTGTTGCCACTGGGTATCCAGTATGAAATATATTTGGACTGGAATGCCCAGGCCTCATCATAGTCCCAGCGATAATATTTTACGGCATTGGCCGGATCATGTGTATTGACATAAACTTGTATCCCGGTAACCGGGTTATTTACGATATTATAACCAATACTATCAATGGGCGGTGTAACAATTAGCGGCACAAAGTCCGACTGATATTGCTTATTATTGGCTGTTTTTATAGTTAAGCGATAAGTGCGGGAATTATTAAGATTTAAGCCCGGCGAAGTATAATTGCCATTGACGGTTTCGGTTAAAGGGAAACTAAGGCCCTGGTCGTTTTCAACAGTAACCACCGCATGCAATACAGGGTTTGCTGTCACGTTATTTGCAATGTTAACCGTACGGGTCAATTTAATAGTAGTTGAGTCGGATTCGGCGTTAACGACTCCTTCTACGACAAGATACCCCTCGTTGCCTGTAATAGCAGGTGGGTTATATGGTTTTCTGCAGCATATAAAAAAAGAAATCAATAATAAAAAACAAGCCTTATGTAGTTTTATCATTGGGAAGGCGCTTTTCGGTTTAAATCAAAGTTACCAATAAAGTTTGCTGTTCGCAAAATAGACAAAACCACTTTACTGTGGCTATAAAGGCAATGGCACACAACCCGGAGTTCCGGAAATCAATTCCTCATTTCACATTCCCTGCCTGCCGGCAGGGGGGCACAATCCGCATTAAAAAAGCTTTCCTTTTTTACCAACATCCTGCATTTATAATTTTTTTTTCAGATAAACTTGCGCAATGAAAAAAATCGGAGAAATGACTTTGTTCAGGGCATTCCGGAGCTCTAATTATACACTTTATTTTATCGGCAGGTCAGTTTCCCAGTTTGGTACATGGATGCAACGAACAGCGGTAATATGGGTGGTGTACTCCATCACGCACTCTGCCTTTTTACTTGGGGTTACCATCTTTGCAGAGCAGTTCCCCTCATTTTTGTTTTCAATTTTTGGCGGCGTTGCAGCTGACCGTTACGATAGGTACAAGGTTATCAAGATCACCCAGATCACCTCCATGGCCCAGGCTGTGTTGCTGGCCATTTTGGTATTTACAGGCCATACTGTTGTTTGGGCCATACTTGTACTAAGCGTAATTTTAGGAATAATCAACGCTTTCGACGTACCCGCCAGGCAGGCTTTAGTCCACGAAGTTGTTGCCGATCCAGCTGATCTGCCAAATGCTTTATCGCTTACTACCGCCATGGCCAGCCTTGCGCAGTTGCTGGGGCCTGCATTGTCGGGCATTGTTTTAAACGCATTTGGCGCCGCGGTATGTTTTCTTATTAACGCCGCAAGTTTTGGCGGGGTTATCGTTTCGCTGCTGCTGATGAAATTGCCGGTCCATCAGGCAAAACAATCGGCCAAGAACGTTATAGCCGACCTTGCGGAGGGCTTTAGCTACCTTAAAAAGGCGCCGGATATTGGTTTGATTATTTTAATGCTGGCCGTTGTTAGTTTATTGGTGCTGCCTTATAATACAGTTTTGCCAGTATTTGCCAAGGTTATTTTTAAAGGGAACGCAGCAACTTTCGGTTACATTACCAGCTTTATTGGTACAGGCGCTGTAGTTGGCACCATTTATTTGGCCTCGCGTAAAACCGGCGCCCATTTAAAAATGATATTGTTGTTGAGCACCATTGTTATAGGGGCAGGATTGATTGGTTTTTCGCAGGTAAAGAGTTTTCCTATAGCCATGTTTTTTGCGGCGATGACCGGTTTTGGCGGCGTGGCACAATTTACTGTTTGCAATATCTTTGTACAGTCTCAGTCGGCGCCCGAAATGCGTGGGCGTGCCATCAGTATTTTGTTAATGGCAATATTTGGTATGTTACCGGTTGGCAGCCTTTTAGTGGGCGCCGTATCGCAGCATATTGGCGCGCCTGCAACGGTTTTATGCCAGGGTATTATTGCGCTTATTGTGGCTTTAATCTTCGCAAAATTCCTGACGAAGGGAAAGAAAAGTGCCGTTTAAAATAAACCGGGTATTTCAATAAAATACGCTTGTCCCTGGTTTTATTGTGTCGTGTAATTTGTTTGGAAGGTGCCGCTGGTTATGGTGTAGGTATTGCCGTCCAAAATACTGGTCCCACTAAACTGGAATGTACCTTCCACAATGGTGCCGGTAAATGAAGTGATTGTTATGGTTCCTGAATCTCCAAAGACGTCTACGGTTGGACCTGCACTAAAAATTGTGGCGCCCCCCCCGGTAGCGAGATCGAAACTGCCTACCTTAACATCGGTTGGGATAAGAAGGTGAATAACCGTAGTAGAGTTAAAAGAGCCGATGATCTGCAACGCACCCTTACTGTACGTAGCAGTGATGGTTGACGTGGTATATGCAGTACCGTTAAATTTTAGTGCGACAGTGTTGGTTACTTTAGGTGTACTGTTTCCGCTTTTTTTACAGGAATTTAGTGTAAAAGTGAATAAGGTTAGGGCTAAGAACGCCCATTTTAGTGATTTCATGGTCTGTGGGTTTTGATGCAATGTAGTAAATAATGCAAGCAAAATAAAGTTTACCTAAAAAAATAGTTATGCAGATCGCACTTGCCATGCATCCAGGACAATAGGGACAAATGCTAATAAATTTTTTTAGCCTGCTGTTTATCATAACTTAATCTATCTTTGGCCACAAAATTTATAAGCATATTTAAATGGCAAAGGCATCTGAAATTAAAGTTGGGAACATATTACGGTTCAACGGAGAACTGGTATCGGTTACCGAAGTACTGCACCGCACACCAGGCAAAGGCGGGGCATTTTACCTGGATAAATTCCGTAATATAAAAACCGGCAAAATTGTAGAAGCCCGCTTAGCCACCGACGAACAGGTTGAAATTTGCCGCGTGGAAACCAATGATTTTCAATACCTGTACCAGGAAGGTGATTACATGGTGATTATGGAT
>JABDCF010000190.1 GCA_013288235.1 Bacteroidota bacterium
TTGGACCGAAAACAGGCAAGGGATGGTACCGGTTTTTACCCAGATCGACCAGTAAATAATATAAAAATCCCGGTACAATTAAAACAAGTACCAGGATTATAATTTTTGTGAATATTCCGGCTTTCTTCATTATAGCCTCAGGTCGATCCAATAGTGGCTCTCATTTGTAAGCACCAGTATCAAACCGATTATAAAAAGGATGGGGACTATGATAGCCAGCGCCATATCCAGTTTTTCGAACTTTAAGTGCATAAAGTAAGCTACAATGTAAAATGCCTTAAGCAATGTTAATACTATATAAATTGGGTTTATCCAGTGTGCGCCGGGAAAGTGAGGTGCTACAACCAGGGCGATAAAAAACTCAAAAGCCGTTATACCCAAAAGTATATACAACACCTTCATTATTCTTTTCTTGGTCATTCCCTCATGTTCGCCATGCGCGGCGCCATCGGCGTGTACATGTGTGGTTTCTGTCGACATATATATCGTATTAAATTATCAAACTAAGTAAAAGAAAGTAAATACAAACACCCATACAAGGTCTACAAAGTGCCAGTAAAGGCCTACTTTTTCGATCATTAAATAGCTGCCGCGTTTTTGGTAAGTGCCTATCAATACGTTAATGGTTATTATTATATTAATGATAACACCTGAAAATACGTGGAAACCGTGGAAGCCTGTTATTGTAAAAAACAGGTTTGCAAACTGATGGGATGTCATTGTCATTTGCGAAACCGAAGGGTTTCCTCTAAAAAACTCTTTCATCACCTCAACCGTTGGTACATGTCCCCACCAAAAACCCTCGCTATGTAAATGGTTCCATTCTAAAGCCTGGCAGCTTAAAAACATCAACCCTCCAACAATGGTAAGCAGCATCCATGTCAACACCTCTTTTTTCGAGTTGCGATGGCCCGCTTCAACGGCAAGTACCATGGTAACCGAACTCAAGATGAGGATAAGTGTCATCAAACCCACAAACACCAGTGGTGCACCATGCTCGATAAGGCCGGGGAATGATTGAAATACTAAAGATGGCGCAGGCCATGTAGGTGCGCTGAAACGTAAAGCGCCATAAGAGATCAGTAAAGTTGAAAATGTGAAGGCATCCGAAAGCAGGAAAAACCACATCATTAACTTACCATATTCTACATCAAAAGGCGACCTTCCGCCCGACCAGGGTGTTGATTTTACCTCATCAACGGGTTGTGCTACTGCTGTACTCATTTATATTTATTTGAAAATTTGATGATTTGAAAATTTGAAAATTCGATTTGAAGATTTGAAAATTTGATGATTCGAAAATTTGATAATGCCGTTCATTCCTTTCATTTTCAAATTCTCAAATTGCCGCATCTTCAAATTGATTAATATTGGTTCAAAAGTAAAAAAACATACAGACAAATCCATATAATATCGAGAAAATGCCAAAAAATAGAGGCCATCTCCATTTTAAACAGGTTCCTTACCTGCGGTATGTTACGATATGTGTTGATAATAACATTTAACAATACCAATAACCCTGCGAAAACATGCAATAAATGTATGCCGCTAAATACATAAATAAACGTTCGCGAGGCATTAGGGTTGGTGAAGTACACGCCCATCTTGTATGTCAGGATATACCAGGCATAAATCTGGATTGCAAAAAAAGCTATTCCCAAAAAGAAAGTGAGCCACAAAAAAAAAACGTTGCCTGGCAAATTGTAACTGTTTGGCAGCCTTTGAGGCTAAGTACAGGGTAACACTGCTGACTATAAGCACAAAAGTACTGTACCTAAAAGCGTGTGGTAATATTACATCGAGCCCATGCCCTTTTCCCCCGCTGTAAACAATAAACGCGCTCGTCCAAGCCGCAAAAAGCATAAACGACGTGAATATAAATATCCACATGTTAAATTTTTTGGCCCCAAGATTAAGCCTGTCTTCCTGTTGTATCTGCGCCATCATTTCGCCTTTCCTATAAAATCAAATAAAAACATTAGCTGCACTACCGGCAGGTATATAAACGAGCCATACATCAGCTTTTTTGCAGCCCCAATTTGCAAGGTGCGTAAAAGCATAAATGCAAGGTATAAAAAAACCAGGCTGAATACTAACGACACTATCCCCACATATATCCCACCAAAACCATAAATATAAGGCAATAAACTTACCGGCACCAATACCAGTGTAAACACAAAGGTAACTATTGCGCTTGTTAAATTTCTTTTGCCCGATGGCAGCAGCCTGAAACCCGCCAGCTTATAATCATCGTCCAAAACCCAAGCAATGGCCCAAAAATGTGGAAATTGCCATATAAATTGTATGCCAAATAATATCAGCGCGATCACATCTACTTTTTCGTGGGCCGCTACGTAACCAATAAGCGGTGGCAATGCACCTGGTATAGCACCTACAAATACCGCTATTGGGGACTTTCGCTTCATTGGCGTATAAGCAAATGCATATAACAGGATGGAAAATACCGAAAGCAAGCCAGTAACCAAATTAAGGCTCCCTAAAAGGTAGGTACCTGCCATGCCCATAAACAAGCCAAGTACCAGGGCCTGCCCGGTATTCATGCGCCCGGCAGGTATTGGCCTGTCCATGGTGCGTTTCATTAGTTTATCAAGGTCTTTCTCAATGATCTCGTTAAAGCAGTTGGCAGCAGCAGTAACTAAAAAGCCGCCGATGATCAGCTTGCCCCAGTTAAACCAATTGATCTCGCCATTAACTTTACTGCCTATTAAAAATGATATGGAGGCTGAAAATACCACCAGGAATGTGAGGCGCAGCTTGATAAGTTTTGAAAAATCGCTCCACTTCATCTCCGTACCTCCCCTATTTTTGCCGACTGGTATAAATTAAGCATCAGGTAAAACTGTGCACCAAATACCAGGCTTGCCAATATAATATGTGCAGCTTGCGCCGCCGGCGGCAACGACCAATATGATAATAATATACCCGTAACAATTTGCAGCATGATCATTAAAAACGCGAAGCTCATTAGCTGTTGCTGCATAGAGTGGCGGCCAAAGCCGGAACGTATCAAGGCAAACAGCACAACATTAATAAGCAGCACCAGTATGGCAATGTCCCTATGCTGTACAAATATCGCCCCGGCATTGCTTATCCAGTCTTCGCGGTAACCGCCTTGCAGGTGACTTGCCACGGCATCTATCTTTTCGCGCACTTCGGTTCCAAAAACTATCTGAAGTATAGATATAATCAATGCAAATAAAGTAACTACATGTGTTATCGGGCTTATATTAAGGTTATGCTTGCCGTAAACCTTCGCCAGGTGATATGCGCTAATGCTTATTGCAAGAATAGCTAATGCTAATATCATATGCACGGTGACAATCCAGGCAACCAGGTTTGTAGATACCACTATGGAGCCAAGCCAGGCTTGAAAGCCAACCAGTATTACATTAAGTATGCACAAAAATGGGATCAGTTTACTTTCCTTTCTGTAACTAAACGAAAATATGGCAGCAAACAGTAAAAACATGCCGGTTATCTCACCTAAAAGGCGGTTTATATATTCCGTCCAGGTTTTAGCAGCGTTAAATTCTTCGGGAACAAGTATGGATTTGTCTTCACGTATCCTTTTTGCAAGGTCGCTAAAGCCAAAAACGTCCAGTGTGTTTGCGAATTTTTGATTCTTATCCGACCTGTCGGCAACGTATTTTTGCTTATAATCTTTTGGGAGCTCAGATGCGTTTGTAGGCGGGATATATTGCCCAAAACATTTAGGCCAATCGGGGCATCCCATTCCGGAACCTGTACTCCGGACAATTCCACCGGCAAGTATCAAAATGAAAAGCAGAATTATTGCAATCAGATTAGTTTTTTGGAATCTTAATTTTGATGCGGATGCCCTCATTTTTTAAGCCGTAAGTCTAAAGTTTAAAGTCTAAAGTCCTGTAGCCCAATCAAAAAGCTTTATTAAACTTTGACTTACGACTTTAGACTCAAGACTTTAGACTTACGACTTTATTTAACTTCTTCGTTAGCTTTATTAGCAATAGTCCATTTGGTGTATTCTTCCAACCCGGCAGGATTATCTTCAAAATCATGCGGAAGATTTGAACTCATCGTTTCAGAATATGGTACCGTTTGCGGGATAAAATCTTCGTCGGCGCCTGGCTTACTGTAATCATATGGCCAGC
>JABDCF010000191.1 GCA_013288235.1 Bacteroidota bacterium
CGAAAAATCAATTTGCGGTGATCCGGTACAATGTTGAAAAAGCAAGGACAGAAAATCTGGAGCTGCAAAAGAAAAATACCGAACGGCGTTATCAACTGTTCGGGGTGCTTGCAACAGCCGGGCTGGCAGCTATACTTGGCCTATGGCTTTACAGAAAACGCCGGCAGCGTTTGCAATCGGAAGCCGAAAAAGAGATTCGCGAAAGCCGCTTGCAACTGTCACAAAAAGTACACGATCAGGTAGCAAACGGTATTTACAGTATCATGAGTGAAGTAGAACACAGCCAGGAACTCGATAGAACAACCTTGATCGATAAGTTAGATAATATTTATGAGGTGTCCAGAAATATCGCGCATGATGAGCCAGGAGCGGATGACGACTTTACCAAGCGGATCAACTCTTTGTTGAACGCTTTTAAAAGGCCTGCTATCCGGCTGGCCGTCAGCGGAAATGAGACCGAACTTTGGCAACGGGTAAGCAAAGATGCAAAACAGCAGTTGGAGCTCGTCCTGCAGGAATTAATGGTCAATATGAGTAAACATAGCCAGGCGACACTAGCGCATGTCGGTTTTGTGATTGAACAGGGTTATCTGAAAATAGAATGCCGTGATAATGGGGTGGGTATGACCAACCCTGATAAATCAGGCAAGGGGCTACAGAATACGGTTTCCCGTATTAAACGGCTGAACGGGCGCGTTACATTTGATACACAAGCCGCTACAGGTTTTTGCATATTTATTCACTTGCCGCTTGCTTTGTTATGAAATTTGAAAATATACTTGTCACAGAAGACCAGGACATGGCGAACCTTTCGCTGCGCATTACGCTGGAAGAATTACAACTTCCGCGACCTCACCATGCCTATTATTGTGACCATGCCTTAACGATGATCACGACAGCGCTACGGGATGGCCGCCCTTATGATTTACTGGTCACCGATCTTTTTTTTCAGGTGGATGGTACCACCAAACAGTTACCTGATGGAATAGGGCTGATCAAATCTGCCAAGCAGCTACAACCCGACTTGAAAATATTGGTCTTCTCTACAGAAAGCCGCCAGGCCGCCATTCGTCGCCTGTATGACGAATTTTACATTGATGGCTTTGTCCGTAAGGCAAGGGGCGATGCACAGGATTTGAAAAACGCGATCGAACAAATTGCCAAAAACAGGCGGTATTATCCCCGTGACTACCGCTCAACTGCTACACAGGATAATCAACACGCCTTTACAACCTATGATAAAACAATTATTCGCTTGCTTGCCGACGGATATGCACAAAAGAATATTCCTGCATGGCTGGAAAATAATGATATACAGCCGTCTGGTCTGAGCAGCGTCGAAAAACGCCTTAGCCTGATCAAAACGGCGATGGGTTTTACAAAAAACGAGCAACTTGTCCTGTTTTGTAAGGAAATGGGATTAATATGATTTGCCAAAAAGATAATTTAACTTTGATTATGAAGACGTTAATGCTGTTCCTGTTTTTGATGGCTGATACCAGTCCTATCCCTACAACTACAGTCTATATTTGTAGTGGCGCAAAGGGTAAAAAGTATCACCTGCGCGCCGATTGCCGTGGCCTAAGTCATTGTTCGCATCGGGTCGTGAAAATGAAATTGTCGGATGCAGAGAAGGAGGGGCGTACGCTTTGCGGATTTGAGAAGTAATAATTTCCTTAAATTTCCTTGTTACGGGAAACCGTAAAAAGCGCGGATGATGAACTGCGATATTTGAATTTTAACTCTAAAGATTCATTATCATGGAAACAATTCAAGCGATTAAACCTGGTCCAAAACCAAAAACCGAAGAAGGGCAAGACGACAGAAGAAGGCGGGTTGACCCTCCAAACCAACCAAAACATCCCGGATTAAAGCCGCATATTCACAAATCAGGTGAAAAACGCTAAGGGGTATCCTTATAAATTTTAATCATATCTCATTTCTTAAACTTCTATTTATTCATTTATTAAATTTTATTTTATCATGTCAGCAGCTTATGTAGAACACAGGCCTATTTCTTCAGACAAGAATGCGCCTACCGACCATCATGTGGTCATCGTTAACGGCGCTTCGGTTGGCGGTAACTTTAAGACCCAACGCGAGGCAAAGGACTATGCCTGTAATCAGGGCTACAGCCCGGTGCATGTTGCGCGGGAACGCCACCTGCAAAACAGGGATATTCCTGATCATTGGAGAAAAGATCCTTGCTAATCTAAGGGTTGTTCAAAGCAGCCGGCGTATCGGTATTCGTCGGCTTCTTTTTGTTTTTTCAGGTTGATCTTAGGACGGTTAAAAAATATGGATGTCAGCTACCATTTTGAGCCAAAGGATAAGTAAGGTTTAAATCAGTACGTATCCGTACATTTAGATCAATAAAACTTAAAAATAACTATCATGGATATGCTTGTATACTTACTTGCCGGCCTTGTTGTCGGCACGCTACTGGGCTGGTTTATCGCCAAAGCCAGTAAACCCAAATTATCCGCTGGTTCCAGTGAGGAATACATAGAACTGGATAAGGCCTTTACAGCCTATCGGGCAACTTGCGAGGCAAACTTGCAAAATGCTGAAAAAAGCATGAACGAGTTGTCAACCGAAAACAAAGAGCTTGTTAAGACGCTCGAAACAACGCAATATACACTTGCTGAAACCAAAGAGCATTTGGGGATTCTATCCGCCAATTACAAATCTCTGGAAGCGGTTTTGGAAACCGAAAAGGAGAAAAACAGCAGCCTGACCAAAGAAAACGGTACAATCACACTCGAACTCAATAAAACCTATCAAAATCTGGCGACCGCGAATGCTGATTACAAAGGCACATTAGACTTGTTGCAGTCCGAAAAGAATGCGCTTGGTCAACTCAAAACCGAGTTGAAAACTGTAACCGATGATTTAAACAACAGGAACCAGGCGCTGGCAACAGCCAATGCGGACAACAAAGCTCTGAACGATAAGCTTATAACCCAGAAAAGCGAAATGGAAGAACTGGGTAAAAAGTTTAATATCGAGTTCGAAAACATTGCCAACAAAATACTGGAAACCAAAACGGAGAAATTTACAGAGCTGAACAAAACCAATCTCAAGGATATTTTAGATCCGTTGGGCGAGCACCTGAAAGAATTTAAAACCAAGGTGGAGGAAGTGTACGATAAGGAATCGAAAGAACGCTTCTCCCTTGGGGAAAAAGTTAAAGAGTTGTCTTTATTGAACCAAATGATCAGTGAAGATGCGAAGAATCTAACCAAAGCGCTGAAAGGTGAAGCGAAAACACAAGGCAATTGGGGCGAAATGATCCTTGAAAGCATTTTGGAACGTTCCGGCTTAGTTAAGGACCGCGAATATTTTATGGAGCATGAACTGCTTGGCGAAGATGGCAAACCATTACGGTCAGATTCGGAGGGAAAGAAAATGCGCCCGGATGCAGTTATCAAATACCCGGATAACCGCAGTGTCATCATCGATTCGAAAGTTTCGCTGAGCGCTTTTACCCGCCTGATCGCTTCCATCGATGTGGAAGAACAAAAGAAGGAACTGGCCGCCCACGTTACCGCAATAAAAGCCCACATCGTTTCGCTTAGCGCCAAAGGGTACGACGATTACGATAAGGCCCTTGACTTTGTCATGCTGTTTGTTCCGAGTGAACCTGCCTATATAGCTGCACTGCAGAGCGATCCTGATTTATGGAACTTTGCCTACGACAAAAGGATACTTTTATTGAGCCCAACGAACCTGATTACTTCGTTGAAGCTGATAGTCGATCTTTGTAAAAGAGAGTATCAGAACCGCAATGCTATTGACATTGCCGAAAGAGGGGCTAAGCTTTATGATAAATTTGTTGGTTTCGTTGAAAATCTCACCGATGTCGGCGAGCACCTGGACAAGGCCAAAGGGAAATATGATGACGCTTTCAAACAGCTTAGCACAGGCAAAGACAACCTGGTGCTGCAAACCAGTAAGCTGAAGGACCTGGGTCTAAAAAACAAA
>JABDCF010000192.1 GCA_013288235.1 Bacteroidota bacterium
GGGAGCGCTCCAACAGACCCTAAACCAATGGGCGTATTAGTCGTAGTAATTTGAGCGCCCGCCACATAAAAAACGGTGAATATCAGCACAAATGCGCCGATAATTTCGCTGGCGATGTTAGAAACGTAATTGCGGATAGCGGGCCCCGTACAAAAAACGGCTAAAATGGCATCGGGTTTATTATCGCGCTTAAAATGATCGTAATACATTACCCAAACCAGTATAGCCCCAATAAAAGCGCCGAGCATTTGCGCGATAACATAAGGCAACACATTTGCCCATGGAAATTTACCTGCGATAGCCAGCCCGATAGTAACGGCAGGGTTTAAATGAGCCCCGCTATATGGCCCGGCAACTACTACACCCACAAATACAGCCAGACCCCATGCCGTCGTGATTACTATCCAGCCGCTGTTATGGCCTTTGGTATCTTTTAATAAAACGTTGGCGACAACGCCATCGCCTAATAGTATTAATAACATGGTGCCGAGCATTTCGGCCATAAATGGTGACATATTTTTATTTTTTTAGTTCATAGATCATAGCTCATTGTTCATAGTTTGAGGTTTACACATTCGTTATTCATTTTCGGCTATGGACCATGAGCTATGAACCATGAACTCCACCCGACCAGCATTGTGTTGCATAAACTGCTTTTTTCCACCCTGCCATTGCTGTTTGCAATTCAGTAGCATTAGCAGCCGGTATAAAATCTCTTTCCGACTGCCATTGATGCTGTATCTCTTCTGCATTTTTCCAATATCCCACTGCTAAACCTGCTAAATAAGCCGCGCCGAGTGCCGTTGTTTCCACAATTTTTGGCCTTATCACTTTACAATTGAGCAGGTCGGCCTGGAATTGCATCAGCAGGTTATTGGCTGTGGCACCGCCATCAACGCGCAGTTCTTTTATTTTCATGCCTGCATCGGCCTCCATAGCATTTAAAACATCGACGGTTTGATACGCAATTGCCTCGATAGCCGCCCTGGCAATATGGCCTGAAGTTGTGCCGCGGGTAAGCCCAACTATTGTCCCCCGTGCTTCAGCATCCCAATAGGGCGCGCCAAGACCTGCAAAGGCAGGCACAAAATAAACGCCGCCGGTATCTTCAACACTATTTGCAAGCTGCTCAACATCGGCTGATGTTTTTATAATACCCAACCCATCGCGCAGCCATTGCACCACGGCGCCGCCTATAAATATGCTGCCTTCAAAAGCGTATTGAATTTTTCCGTTTATCTTCCAGGCAATGGTAGTAAGCAAATTGTTTTTTGATGCGATAAACTCATCCCCGATATTCATCAACATAAAGCAACCGGTGCCGTACGTGTTTTTAACCATTGCTTTTTCGGTACACATCTGGCCAAATAAGGCGGCCTGCTGGTCGCCTGCTATGCCGGCAATGGGTATTTTAGACGCGAAAATTGTAGTATCTGTCTCGCCATAAACTTCGCTTGATTGCTTAACCTCCGGCAGCATACTTTTAGGGACGCCGAATACCTGCAACAGCTCTTCGTCCCACTCCTGCGTAATAATATTGTAAAGCATGGTACGGCTGGCATTGGTAACATCAGTAACGTGTACCCTGCCACGCGTAAATTTCCATACCAACCAGCTGTCAACCGTACCAAACGCAAGTTTCCCGGCGGTGGCAAGTTCCTTTGCACCCTCAACATTGTTTAGTATCCAGTTTATTTTTGATGCGGAAAAATAGGCATCGATGATCAACCCTGTTTTAGCGCGGATCATATCCGTTAACCCTTCATTTTTCAGGTTATCGCAGAAAGCGGCGGTACGCCTGTCCTGCCAAACTATAGCATTGTAAACAGGCAAACCAGTTTCGCGATTCCACACAATAGTGGTTTCACGCTGATTTGTAATGCCTATTGCCTTTATATTTTTGCCATTAATGCCTATCTTAACAGTAGCCTCGGCGGCTACGCCCGCCTGCGATGACCATATCTCATTAGGGTCGTGCTCAACCCACCCTGGTTTTGGAAAAATTTGGGTAAATTCTTTTTGGGCAACAGACCTGATCTGCCCCCTGTGATCAAAAATAATAGCCCTCGAACTTGTGGTGCCCTGGTCTAAGGCTAAAATGTATTCTTCCGTTTGGTTCATGGTTCATAGTTCATGGTTCATGGCAATAAGATAAAATAGCTATGAACTATTATCTATGACCTATGAACTGAAAAGTTTATAATTTGGTGGCGTTAAATTACAACTTTACTATTAACTATCATCTACAATCTTAATGTAAATCAACTGTTACGATCGTCCGAGACTACTATGAACCAACTAATAAATATCCTTTTGCCAACTGTTCAAATTCTGCAACCTGGCGATTTTCCCAATCCTCATCCTTATTTAATTGCCCGGCTATTAATTGGGCCACTGTTGGCGCCATTTCTATAGCGGCATTTGCATCAAGAAAGAGCGCTCTTACCCGCCGGGCAAGCACGTCCTCAACCGTGCGGGCCATTTCATGCCGTACTGCCCAAATCACTTCTGCCTTTATGTATTCCATACAGGGATGGAGTTTTTCTGCCCATTCGGGATTTTCTTTAACCAGGTCAAGCAAAGCTTCTTTGTCACTTCCATAAACATAGAGGTCATCTTTGAACTCTGTATCTGATTTATTGCCATGTATAGGCAGGGTTTGGGTTACGCAGGTATGAGGGTTTAACTTTGCGGTTTCGATAGCCTGATCAACTGTATCCTGGGCCATCCTTCGGTAAGTTGTCCATTTGCCGCCGGTAATGGTGATAAGCCCCGATGCTGAAACTATCAGCTTATGCCTGCGCGATATTTCTTTGGTACCTGCTGAACCCTCTTGCGGGGCGGCCAATGGGCGCAAGCCCGCAAATACGCTTAATACATCTTTTCGCTCTGGTGTTTTGGTTAAATACTGGCTAAGATTACGCATTACAAAACCAATTTCATCTTCAAGCGCCCTCGGCTCAAGGCTATGTTCATCTATCGGGGTATCAGTAGTGCCAATTAACAGCTTACCATGCCATGGTACGGCAAAAAGCACACGGCCATCATCCGTTTTGGGTATCATTAAAGCATCATCCCCCGGCATAAATGATCTATCAACTACAATATGGATGCCCTGGCTTGGTCTTACCAGCGGTTTTTTATGGGGTTCGTCCTTTTGAAGCAGGTCATCGACAAAAATCCCCGTGGCATTTATTACCGCTCTACCTTTAAGTTGACAAACGGTTCCAGTCTCCATATCCTGCGCAACAACGCCGGTTATTTTCCCATTCTCTTTTAACAGGCCGGTCACTTTAAAATAATTCAGCACCGTGGCGCCTTGTTCCAAACAGGTTTGGGCAAGATTTATGGCCAGCCGTGCATCATCAAACTGGCCATCATGATAAACTACACCACCATAAAGGCCTTTTTGCCGGATACCCGGGAGCCTGTCTAAGGTTTCTCGTTTTGAAATATGTTTCGACCGCCCAAAGCTTAGTTTACCAGCCAGCAGGTCATAAAAAGTTAACCCGATAGTATAAAAAGCGCCAGCCCACCATTTATAATTGGGGATAATAAACGATTCGTTTTTTACAAGATGAGCCGCATTTTTAAAGAGCAGCCCACGTTCATACAAAGCCTCCCTTACCAAACCGATATCGCCCTGTGCCAAATACCTGACACCACCATGCACCAGTTTTGTACTCCGGCTGGAGGTTCCTTTGGCAAAATCGGCCTGTTCAAGCAATAACGTTTTGTAGCCGCGCGAGGCCGCATCAAGCGCTGTGCCTAAGCCTGTTGCGCCGCCGCCAACAACAATGATGTCCCATGATTTTTCAGGGTGGGAGAGGGCATCGGTTAGTTGTTCGCGCTGGGTAACGGGCATAGGCTTTGATTATAAGGATTATATTGCGAATTAACAGTACAATGGCGAACCTTATCAAATCTAAAAAATAACGATTATAATCAGCGAAGAATTATCTCATTACTTGTGTACAATTT
>JABDCF010000193.1 GCA_013288235.1 Bacteroidota bacterium
CGGAAGAAGCTGAAGAATATGCCGTGAGGCTAACCGAAGGCATCCAGCAATATGAATCGGTTGAGTTTGTAAAAGAGCAGCCCGATTATACTAAAGATGACCTTGATGCCATCATAAATAACTGGAAAAAGTATTTTGATAAAACTGAGGGCGGCCTGGGCAATGCCCCCAAGTTCCCCATGCCGAATAACTGGCAATGTTTAATGCGTTACGCCCATTTGGCCAATGATGAAAATGTGGCGGGTGCAGTAAAATTAACCCTGCACAAAATGGCCTTCGGAGGCATTTACGACCATATTGGCGGCGGCTTTGCGCGCTATGCGGTTGATGGTATTTGGCACGTGCCGCACTTTGAAAAAATGCTGTACGACAATGCGCAGTTGGTTAGCCTGTATGCCGAGGCCCATACCTGGCGTCCCGATCCGCTTTATGAAAAAGTTGTGGATGAGATCATCAGTTTTTCGTTGCGGGAACTGACATCGCCAAAATATGGTTTTTACTCGGCCCTTGATGCCGATAGCGAGGGTAAGGAAGGCAAGTTTTACATTTTTACTAAGGATGAAATTGCGGAAATATTAGGCAATGAAGCCGAACTGTTTTGCATCTATTACCATATTACTAATGATGGCAACTGGGAAGAAGAAGAGTCAAACGTTTTGTTCCGTAAAGAAAACGATGCTGATCTTGCCGAAAAATTAGGCTTGCCTGTTGATATGCTTCTTGAAAAAGTAGCTGCATCCCGCCAAAAAGTATTTGAGGCGCGCAGCCACCGTGTTCGCCCCGGATTGGACAATAAAATATTAGCCTCCTGGAATGGATTGATGCTTAAAGGCCTTTGTGATGCTTACATGGCTTTTAATAAAACTGAATATTTGGAAATTGCATTAAAAAATGCCGGGTTTATTTTGGATAATCTCATAAATAGTAGCGGAAGGTTATCGCGGGTTTACGCCTCACCTCGGCCCTCTCCAAAGGAGAGGGAGGCTGTTAAAGTCCTCTCCTTTGGAGAGGATTTAGGTGAGGCAAGACAGGGTCAGGCGACAACTGCCTTTTTAGATGATTATGCCAACATAGCAGATGCATTCATCGCGCTATACGAAGTTACTTTTGATGAACAATGGCTTACTCAAGCCAAAAAACTAACCGATCAGGCCATCAAGCATTACTATGATAACGAAAATGGCATCTTTTTTTACACTGCCGATGATGATGAACAGTTGATTGCCCGGAAATCAGAAATTATGGATGGGGTAACGCCTGCGTCAAATTCTGTAATGGCGCGAAACCTTAAAAAACTTGGCTTGTTATTTGATGACGATCGTTATGATGCTATTGCTGATCAATTGTTAAGAAATATTTTTCCGCAAATAACAAGATACCCTTCAGCGTACTCAAACTGGGTGATGTTGCTGCTTGAACAGGTTTTTGGAACGTATGAAATTGCCATAACAGGTAACAATTTTGATATTACAAGGGCTGAGATGGAAAAAAATTACATCCCAAACAAAATTATCTTGGGTGGTAAAAAAGGAAGTTTACCTTTGCTGCAGGAGAAGTTTGGTGCTGATACACAAATATTTATTTGTAAAGATAAAACGTGTGGATTACCTGTGCTAACTGTAGAGGCGGTGTTAAAACAAATAGAAGACATCTGAATATTGGTGTAATCACAAAATAAAATCGGTGTAATCAAACAAAAAGAATCGGTGAAATCATAAAAGATAAATCGGTGCAATCACAAAAATAAAATAAATAATAATGAAGATTAACCCCCAACACGTAGTGTCATTAACTTACGATCTGTATGTTGACCAGGAAGACGGCTCTGAAGCTTTACAGGAAAGCGCAACCGAAGAACAGCCGCTCACCTTTTTATATGGGGCCGGCCAGATGTTACCAAAATTCGAGGAAAATTTAAGCGCCCTTTCAACAGGCGATGCTTATGATTTCCGTTTATCAGCCGAAGATGCATACGGTGAGTATGACGAAGAAGCTGTAGCCAACTTGCCGTTAGAAATGTTTCAGGGCACTGAAGTGCCTGAAATTGGCAGCATCCTGCCTTTGCAGGACAATAACGGCAACCGTTTCCAGGGCCAGGTAGTATCAGTTGCCGAAGATTCGGTAATAGTTGACCTTAACCACCCTATGGCAGGGCAGGAGCTTCATTTTAAGGGCAATATTTTAAATGTACGCCCCGCAACTCCCGAAGAGTTGTCGCATGGCCATGCACATGGCGCTGACGGTCATCATGCACACTAAATTTTAGTTCAACGCTAACGGTCCATATTTTATGGCCCCAATAATCGTTTTACCGCTTGGGAAATCAAGCCCACCAAAGAAATCGAAGGTTTTAACCTTCGATTTCTTTCACCTTTCACCTTTCACCTTTCACCTTTCACCTTTCACCTTTCACCTTTCACCTTTCACCTTTCACCTTTCACCTTTTTTTGTAACTATTTCATCTCATCAGGTACAATCTCGAAAAATAATTTAATTTCGTTCCCTTAAGCACCTGGCCTATACTCAACGGCCTAAGTAAAACCAAATTATATAATCAATTAAACAGCGATATGGGCAAGTTTACAGTAATAGATTACGTCATTTTCATAGTCTACTTTTTTATAGTTTCGGGTTATGGTATCTATATCTACCGCAAAAAAAAGAAAGCGGTTACTGATACCCACGATTTCTTTTTGGCTGAAGGTTCGCTTACATGGTGGGCGATAGGTGCATCCCTTATCGCTTCCAATATTTCAGCCGAACAATTTATCGGTATGAGCGGCCAGGGATACAGCATTGGAATAGCCGTAGCGGCTTACGAATGGATAGCCGCTATTGCTTTGATTATTGTTGCTGTATGGTTTATCCCGGTTTATCTTAAAAATAAAATCTTCACTATGCCGCAGTTCCTTAAAACGCGGTATAACGAGACTGTTGCACTTATTATGGCCATTTTTTGGCTGTTTTTGTATGTTTTTGTAAACCTTACTTCTATATTATTTCTCGGTTCACTGGCCATCAATAATCTTGTAGGAGGCAGCCCAATATCGTTCGAGATCATCATGATAGCCCTATCTGTATTCGCAGTAATTATCACTTTGGGTGGTATGAAGGTTATCGGTTTTACCGATGTTATACAGGTAAGTGTATTGATAATCGGGGGCTTGGCAACCACCTACATTGCCTTAACAGTGGTTAGCAAGGCATTTGGTTTTGGCGAAAATGCATTAGAAGGGTTTAATCAACTTATAAAAAACGCGCCCGACCACTTCCACATGATATTTGCTAAACCTGTGCAAGGTACCCCGCAGCACCAGGTTGATAATTACCTTACTATCCCCGGTTTGCTTTCTTACGTGGCAGGCATCTGGATAATAAACCTTAATTATTGGGGTTGTAACCAGTACATCACCCAACGGGCCTTGGGCGCCAACTTGCAAACCGCCCGCAAGGGCATCTTGTTTGCAGGTTTTCTGAAGTTGCTGATGCCTTTAATTGTTATGTTGCCCGGTATTGCTGCTTATGTATTGCATCAAAAAGGCATGTTGCATGCCGAAATGGCAATTGGCGGCAAACACGGCGAAGTGATGTCAGATAACGCTTATTCAGCTATACTTGGCTACTTACCAAACGGTTTGATAGGTTTATCGCTTGCGGCGCTTACTGCGGCCATTGTTGCTTCGCTGGCAGGCAAAGCAAATAGCATATCTACCATATTTACCCTTGACGTTTATAAAAAATATATTAAAAAAGACGCGGACGAAAAGGGAATGGTTTGGATAGGCAGGATAACAATTATAGTAGCCTTAGTAATAGCAATAGCTTTCACCTGGAATGATACGCTTGGTATTGGCGGCCAGGGCGGTTTTACCTATATTCAAAAATATACTGGTTTTATAAGTCCTGGGGTATTTGCTATGTTTA
>JABDCF010000194.1:0-2603 GCA_013288235.1 Bacteroidota bacterium
TTTAACGGTTGTTTCTTATGCACTGATTGCATATTTAGAAGGTGGTTTTCAGGCTCTCCTATTGTATAATAAATATACTGAACTTGTTAAATCCCCGAATGAAATGGCAAGGAATTATTCATTGAGTGAAGATAAACAGTTTGCCGAAGAAAGAAAATATGAAACAGTTGCTAAGGGGTCTCCTTTAGATTCTTTTATTCATAAAATGACTGATTCAGGAAATCATGAAGCATCAAAAACCACAAAAGGATTTGCTTCCTCACCCGACACCACTGCACGTGGTAGTGTTCCAGCACCTGTTATAACAGAAAGAGATTTAACAGAATACAGGGTCTACATAGATAACCCTGATCCCACTGACCCAACTCTCGATAATAAAATGATTTACGCATTGAGCGATAAAATAAATAATTCATTTGGGTTACCAACAATTTTTGAGTCTATAGGCATATTCGTTGCGAGCATCTTGATATTAATTATAAATAGTAGGTTATGGAAAAGTTAAAAGTAAATCACATTATTTATGTCATTAACCCATAAGGGAAAAGGAACACAAATAGGTATAATGTCGTAGGTTCGAGTTATACTCTCTGTTGTCTATAATTTACAACTACGGATTACTATGCCTGGAGACTGTTTCCCGATGCAAGTATCCCCGCTTTCAGTGGGAATCTGTTTATCTATAAAAATGGTGGTATGAATAGATGTCAACATGGCTACAGTACAAATGTTCCTTCGTCCATGATCGTTTCAGCTTTTATAACTGGTATTCCAGGATTTATAAGTGATACCATCTCTTTTATCAGGCTATAGTCTTGCTGGCTCATTGCCCGACCAGTTATTACCTCCTTAACAGTAACATCAACATAAAACACGCCCGTTACAAAGATGCGTTCCTCTTGCTCATAATTCCAAATTTCCAATTTATGTGTCAGAATTTCAATAGCTGTTTCATCAGATAAATTGTCCGACACAAGATAGGCCAAACCATTATAATGAATGGGATGCACCCGGTATTTCGACCGATCTATTTCTACTCCGATAGCGACGCCATGTTGTCCCTCGGCATAATGTGACCACATTAGCTCACTATTATTTTTCCTAGATAGCGAACATACCCGCAAACTACCCTTACCGTTGCTTAGCTTTTGAAGAAGACGGGGATTGAGTTCACCTTTATTATAATAAAACTGCCCTTCCATCGGATCATTAAGTTCCTTGTAATTGGATGCATAAAGCCGATTTTTCATTATAATATCAACGAAGTATTTGAAGCTCTGAATCCCCCGGTATTTATATAATAGCGTATTTTCCATGTAGTAGAATAATTTGGTCTATATTGAAAAAATTAAAATCCCTAAAGTATTTATATCCCCTGTCCATAGTTTCCAAATACGGATTGCTATGCCCAAAGGCTTGTTTTGGACGATGTCCGCGCCGTCCGTAGCGTCCAACTAAGGATTAGATCATTTCGCCAAAAAACTTGTTTCTATAAAACCCAACCTTATAATCATAAATACAAAATCTAATTATATTTCATATAGACCTATAGCTTCTATGTACTTATAACCATGGCAATTGAAGCAAATACCATTTTGAACATGTTTATATTCAGGTAAGACTCCAGCGCCGCTACACCTATCGCAACGTGTGAAATTGCATTTTACAAATTTATCATTAATCGAATCATAAACCGGCGCTTCGTTATTCAAATGCCATTCATTGTGGCACCAATTGCACATCGTAACGAGTGCATCGTTTTCGTACTGCCAAGGTAATTTTGATAGTATATAATATTTATGATGTATATGAAACCAGTTTCTCTTACCTAAGAACTCCATAAAATAATTTTCAGGTTCAATATTTATAATTACACCAAATGATTTGTCCACACCAAATGATTTTTCTAATAATTTAGGACCGTAAACCTCTTTTAGCTGAAAGTTATGAAACTTCCCCTTTGAATCTCGAACAGTATCCGTTTCAGCACAACCACATTTTACACAAACTACATCTCTACTAATAATTTCCCGGCGTTTTTCGAACCATTCATTTGTCGAAAGTAATTCGTCATAAGTGGGCCTTCTTTTTTCGGTTTCGCATTGAATTTGCAAGCTCGAATACGGTATTGTTTCCATGTGGATAATTTAGTAAATTTTATTTATTCAAGAATGAATATTAACTGCGCCTATACGTAGTTTTCAACTACTGATTACGATGCCTGGAGACTGTGTCTCGATGCAAGTATCAATACTTTCAGTGAAAATTCTGTAAAAGTATACTCTCTACCATGGCAAAAACGGCCTTTACACTATCGTGAGGGGGGCAAAGTATACTTTGGGTATACTCAAACCCCCCGTAGCGAAGCGTAGGGCAAGCAAAGTAGGGCTCTGCCCAACTTCCGCTTGCTCCTCCCGCTTTCGCGTTTGGACATTGAAATTTACGGTCTTCATCCTGCAATAATAAAACTCCGCAATTCCGCCAATGCTATTGAACAGGCCAGCCCTTATTCAACCGATAAGCAACCAGCAGCGCAAAGCCGGGTAAAATGTCAAGGGCGGACAAGCCAATAAAAAACAAAATACATCTGTCCGTTTATATAC
>JABDCF010000194.1:2613-3911 GCA_013288235.1 Bacteroidota bacterium
GCTTTGCGCTGCTGGTTGCTTATCGGTTGAATAAGAAATAAACTTTTATCTTTGGCTATGCCAAAAAATAAACCACCCGTTATCGGGAAATACATCGATCCTTTAGTTGACTTCGCCTTTAAAAAAATATTCGGCAGCGAACCAAACAAGGACTTGCTGATTTCTTTTTTAAATGAAGTGTTTAGAGGACGCAAGCATATTGTTGATTTAGTGTATAATAAAAATGAACACCCCGGTGATATAAAAGAAGAGGGCGCAGCTATATTTGATCTGCTTTGTACGGGAGATAAGGGCGAACGTTTTTTAATAGAAGTGCAAAGGGCCAAGCAGGGTTACTTTAAAGAAAGGGCTTTATTTTATACCTCGCGTTTAATCAGCGACCAGGCCCCAAAAGGCAAACGGAGTGCTTGGGGGTACAACATTGCCGAAGTATATTTAATTGCCTTGTTGGAAGATTTTACACTGGAAGATAGTCCAGCAAATAGCTATCTCCATGACATTTGCCTGTGCAACAGGGATACGGGTGAAATTTTTTACGATAAACTCGGTTATACTTACATTGAATTAAGTAAATTTGTAAAAGCGGAAAACGATTTAGACACGGATTTGGATAGATGGCTTCATGTATTAAAAAACATGAGCCAATGGGATAAAATACCTGTTTACCTGCGGAAACCCATATTTGAAAAATTGTTCAGTATAGCAGAATATACAAACTTGACAAAGGAGGAAAAAACGATGTACGATAGCAGCTTAAAACACAAGTGGGATAATAAGAATGTATTGGACTATGCAGTTTCAACTGCCGAGGCTAAAGGTAGGCATGAAGAAGCTCTCACCATTGCCCGTGAAATGAAAAAGGACGGTCTGCCACTTGTCCAAATTTCAAAGTTTACTAAACTTTCTATTGAGGAAATAGAGAAGCTTTAAATACTACCATTTTAAAGGGACAAATACCTTTCGTAAAAATTGGAGGTCACTAACTGTGACCTCCAATTTCATTACTTTAGTCATCAGCAAATTTTTTCCTTAGCAAAGCCATATCCTGGCTAACTTTCAAATCTAAAATCTTCGCATAATGCTGGGTGGTTTTAATATTGGTATGCCCAAGCATTTTACTAACCGTTTCAATAGGTACACCGTTTGATAATGTAACCGTTGTTGCAAACGTGTGGCGGGCTATATGGTAGGTCAACTCTTTGTTGATACCGCAAACATCTGCAATCTCTTTTAAGTAAGCATTCATTTTTTGATTGGTGCTTACTGGCAGGGCTTTACCAGAATTTGAACAAACCGGA
>JABDCF010000195.1 GCA_013288235.1 Bacteroidota bacterium
GCATCACCAATTATTACTTTTTAAATAAACTATTTAATACAATCTAAATGATGCTAAAAAGGTTACTGCTTGTTTTGGCGGTATTATTTGCCGCTCTGCACAATTATGCCCAGCCGGTTACCGCCAATAAGAGCTCATCTGCCTCAATAGATATTTCCGGTTCAGGATGGCGGCTTTGGCCCGACAGGGATGCAGCCTGGCAGGATGATGAGATTTACCTACCGGCAGATGTAAACCTGGGTAAAATGGAAGTTAATAAACCTACAGGTGGTTGGCAGGTGCTTAATGATCACCAGGGTATCAATGTAACATTGCCCGGTACAGTTGAAGAACACTACTGGGGTAAATTCGGCCGCCGGCCATATACTAAAAATGAAGCACAGCGTGGCGCGGGTACAGCATTCGGCAATGGGAACTATTTAGGTGTTTCCTGGTGGTGGCGCACTATACAAGTTCCGCAGTTTAAACCAGGGCAACGTGTGCTGGTATGGTTTCGGGGTGCAAGGTTGCGCTCGGAAGTTTATGTTAACGGCAAACTGTGCGGCTACTCCATTATGAGCGAGCTCCCTTTCCAGGCTGATATTACCGATGCTGTAAAACCCGGCGAAAAAACACAACTCGCCGTGCGCATCACCAATCCCGGCGGCCATTTGGACTGGATTGATTTTGCCCAAATGCGCATAAAATGGAATAAATACTTCTTGCCGCCGTCACATGGTTTCGGCGGACTGGATGATGACATACAGCTAACTGTTCGTGATAATGTTTCAGTTTCCGATCTGGCCGCCATTAATAAGCCCGATTTGCACCAGGTACACTTAATAGCTGAAGTGAGTAGCCATGGAAAGCCTTATAATGGGCCTGTAAAATTCAGCATATTGCATAACGGTAAAATAACCTGGACAGGCGCCAGAACCGTAAGCCTTAATGCCGGTGAAACTAAAACGGTAGAATTGGATGCTGATGTAAACTCAGCTGAACCCTGGCAGTTGAACCACCCGGTATTATACCAGGCCAAAGCTTCTCTATTAAATTTAGCGGCGAGTGACCGCCAGGTTAACTTTGGTTTCAGGTTTATGACGGCACAGGGAATAGGCACCGACGCTAAACTAATGTTTAATAATAAGCGCATCGTACCTGTATCGGCCATATCATGGGGTTATTGGGGGCGTAACGGCCTTTGGCCCGATGCCGAAATGGCCGAACGTGAAGTGGTAAATGCTAAAAAGATGGGTTTAACCGCTTTGCAGTTCCATCGTAATATTGGCAAGCCCGCCGTGCTTGACGTGCAGGACCGGCTGGGCTTGCTACGCTGTGAAGAGCCCGGAGGGGGCAAGTTTGCTTTGGGGGCACGCTATTCCCGGGGGCCATACGGCCCGGATGGCGGGTTTTTGGCAAAAGACGAAAAGTTGTTGGATGCCTTTAAGCCTAAAAGCGATTATATACAACCCGATACAGTAAATACCAGCGGTAAAGGCCCCGATGGTGACGGCCAAACATTTTGGGAAAAATACGAAGAAGAGAAGATATTGGAAATGGTGAAACGGGACCGTAGCCACCCCTCGCTCATTATGTACACGGTGCAGAATGAATCAAGCGAACTTGATTTGCGCAATCCACGTATTTACAGGCTTTTTCGTTGGTTTGGGTAACCGGGCTATTATCTGCTGATACATTGGCAATGCTGAGCAACTTACCTGTCAATTTATTTTTAATCGTAAAATAGCCTGCGCCATCATATAATATTTGCCAATACTGGCCGTCAGCAACGGCATCGGTAGATTGAACAATTTGCGAACCTGTTCCATTTTCGCTGTTCAGCTCCAGGGCGCTACCCTTGTTTTTTAATTTGTACCATTTGCCAGGATCAAAAGGAGAGATAGGGATTACCGGCGTAATCGGTACATGTTCTTTCAGCATCTTTGCCCCCACGCCTACCAAACGCAGATAATAATCACTGGTAGCCCCATCATAAGTAAGGAATGGGGCCTGGGTTGGAGGGTTATTTTCGATCTTCATAATTTGAGTGCCTTCATTTATCTCATCAAACATGGCCACAAACACGCTGTTGATCACCCCTGTTTTTGAAGCCGCTACAAATTGCTCCCAAAGGTAATTACCTGTACGGCGGGGCACTGCGGGCCCTGCCGGCGGCGCTGGCGGCGGCCCTGCTACATGCGTACCTGAATTAAACACAGGCATAAATATTACGTTATTAGCTTTACATTTCTCCATGTCGCCGGCCCATTCAGCGGTATTTTGTACCTCATAGCCTGTTGTGGGGTCTTTAATCCTGCGGCCAACACTCCAGGGCTGCAAGCCTTGCATCCGCATCAGCATAGCCTGGAATTCCGGTGTGCCTTTCGAACGCCAGTTGTTATCGACCCCGCCTACAAGTGTAGCCTGGTATTTTCCCGGCGCCAGGAGAAAATCGATTACCGGGTTCATGTATTCGGGCTGAGATGCAGGGCGGCTGGGGAAAAAACCCCATATCAGCAGCACAGGCTTGCCGTTATGGTGCATGTACCGGGGGTCGCTGGTAACACCTTCATCAACCATATTTTTCCATCGGTTTATGATAATATTATAAACATCACTTTTAGACATTCTGAGGTCAAAGCCGCTCATATCCCACATAAATGCCCAGGTACGCCCGGTTGCTGTTGCCGCGTCCCTAACATTATTCATTATAGTACGTACAGCAGTACTATCGCGCTCCCCTGCTGCACCCGGAAAATGACCGCAAAATTCAGATAGCCATACACCATCAATACCATAAGTTTTCATCCACTGGAAATGGCGTAATACAGTTTTAGGGTTTTGCGCACTGTAAAGATAAGCCTGGCTTCCATCGGGATAAGTGAACCCCGGTACAGCATATTTTTCTCCGCGGGTTAATTCACTCATATCCGGCCAGGTATCAAAAGCCAGTTTTGCAGGGCTTGGAACGGGCGAGTTAAATAAGTGTGCCCACCCCCTGTTTCCGTCGTGATCACCTGGGGTGCGGAACCAACCCTGGTAACCCGCCATTACCTTATTGTTCATGGTGGTGGCATCCACTGTTTGCGCGCTGAGCCGGGTTATAAAAATGCCGGGCATAAGCATTATGAGTACCACTAACCTTTGCATAAGTACTCAAAAACAGCAGGGGTAGAAAGAAAAGCAAGTTCGTTACTTTTCTTTTGCGTAGAAGAATATTCATTTTTACTAAGTTTTAGTTCTTATTTATTTGCCTTCATCCCTGTTTGAACAACCATTTGAATTGTTCCATCTGCATTAAAATAGAGTTTATCTACACAAATAGAACGTAGGTTGCCGCGCCCCGAAAGAACGTCACTATGATAAAACGCGTACCACTGCCCCTTATATTCTACTACCGAACCATGGCTCGTGTCGCAGCCCGTCGGATCCAGGTAAACCCCGCCGTAAGTCCATGGCCCCATAGGGCTTTTGCTGGTGGCATAGTTGAGCCTGTTAGCACCCTTTTTATTTTCCACGTGGTTATCGGCATAAGTAAGATAATATAGCCCATTCCTTTTGAATACCCACGTAGCTTCATGAAAATCCTTTAATCCTTCCATAGTTGTCAAAGGCCCGGCCAGTTCAGTCATATTATCTTTCAATTTGGCGCCTACGCATCTGCCGCCACCACCATAATAGAAATAAGCCTGTCCGTCATCATCAATGAAAATATTGGGGTCGATCATGGCTCGGCTGTCGTTGCCTAAATCTAAATATCCCTGGGCAACAAAATCACTTGCTGGCTTCTTACTGGTAGCAATTCCAACTTTCCATGTTTTATTCCACTCCGTTCCGCTGGGGTGCGGGAAATAAAAATAATAGATGCCATTTTTGTATACGCAGTCGGGGGCCCACATAAAGC
>JABDCF010000196.1 GCA_013288235.1 Bacteroidota bacterium
GGCGCTAGTATTGAATTTGACAACGTATTGTTAGCAGAGAACGAAGGCAAGTTTAAATTAGGTTCTGATTTAAAAAGTGCTAAAGTATCAGCTAAGATACTGTCTCATTTAAAGGGTGATAAAGTGATCATTTTCAAAAAGAAACGTAGAAAAGGTTACAAAAAGAAAAACGGTCACCGTCAGCAGTTTACCAAGATTGAGATCACCGGTATCACATTATAGTTAAAGTTTAACCGTCCCGACTGTTGTCGGGATTAAAAAGAAATTAAGAAATGGCACATAAAAAAGGGGCCGGTAGTTCCAGAAACGGCCGCGAATCACATAGCAAACGTTTAGGTATCAAAATTTTCGGCGGTCAGCCGGCAATTGCGGGCAATATTATTGTTCGTCAGCGTGGTACCCCGCATAACCCGGGCCTTAATGTAGGCATCGGTAAAGATCATACATTATTTGCTTTGGCTGATGGTATTGTAACTTTTAAAAAGAAAGCTGATAACCGTTCATACGTTTCGGTATTGCCTTTCCCTGAAGACATTATTGAAGTTGCAGCACCTGTAGCACCAGTAAAAGCAGAGAAAAAAGCAGCGCCTGTTAAAGCAGAAGCACCGGTTGCAGAAGCAAAAACGCCTGTTGCAGAAGCAGCCCCGGTTGCAGAAACAGCAGTTGAAGAAGCTCCAAAAAAGAAGGCTGCTCCTAAAAAGAAAGCAGCTGATACTGAAGAAAAAGCAGCAGAGTAATCTGCAAACTAACTGATATTGAGAAGCCCCGGTTTATTTTAAGCCGGGGCTTTTTTGTGGTTATTTGAAGTGTTTAAATCCAGCTAACTTAATCATTGGTGACAGATTTATAAGATTTTGTCATTGCGAGACACGAAGCAATCTCGTCGCCAATGCATCAGCGCCAATGCAGATTATGGGATTGGCTAATAATCTATTATTCAATTGTTATTTTCTTTAAATAAAACATATCCGCATCAATTACCGGCAAAGTTTTACTGTTCAAAACCAGTCCTTTACCATCAATTACCATCCGTTTCGTCCCGGCATCTGTAGTGATATCTATCGGTAGGGGAATGCTTATATTTTGTGACTGTATAAGGTACTTGTTATCGGGCATTTGTTTTATATGTATTTCCAGTTTATCAGTGGTACGCAGGAAAAGGTCAAAAAGCGGCTTAAGGTTGCGGCCTGATTCTTTGCTGAAAAATTGCTCCACGTCATCAGTGGTTACCAAATTATCATAGGTGTATTGCGGCGAAGTAACAAACTTTTTTAACGCCGGGAAAAAGGTGCTGTCGCCCATAATATAGCATAGTGTATGCATGAAAAAGGCGCCTTTTTCGTAAATATCACCATTATAGGCGGCTTCTTCATCAATGTCCTTGCCCATAACTACGGGTACCTTATTGCCAAACGAGGGCGCCGTTTTTTTAAAATGGTCGATATACGCACGTTCGCCTTCAAACTCCCTGAAGTAAAGCACATCGCCGAAGGTGCAAATACCTTCATGTATCCAGTAATCGGCCCAATCTTTGGCTGTAACTTTATTGCCCCACCATTCATGCCCAAATTCGTGGTGCATCAGCCAGTCGTAATCTTCGCCGCCTACTTTTGCATAGTTAAATTTATTGCCATAGGCTACCATGCTTTGATGCTCCATACCAAGGTGCGGCGTTTCAACCATCCCTATTTTCTCTTTTGCCCAGGGGTATTCGCCAAAATATTTTTCCTGCTCATGGATGGTTTTTACAAAAATATCCAGGAAGTGTTCCGCTTTTGCGGCATGTTCCTTCAATACATAAAACTGGATAGGCACATTATGGCCATCTACAGTGGTATAAGGCCGGGTGGCAACGGTATAATCGCCAACGTTAAAAATAATGCTGTAATTGTTGATGGTATAATTGGTTTTCCAGTGGTAAGTATCAGTAGCGCCATGCAGGGTAACTTTTTGTAATAAGCCGGGCCCTGCCACCACCAGGTCTTTCGGGACGGTGATCAGCATATCAACGCCTTCGTTTGGTTCATCCGATGGATGATCTTTACACGGAAAATACAGCTTGCCGCCGGTCCCTTCAGCCGTAATTGCCATCCATGGGTGGCCGGTTGAATCCCTCGACCATATAAAACCATCGTCCCATGGTGGGTTTTTGGCCACATGGGGTTTGCCGCCGTAAATTACCTTTACGCTTGCTTTGCCGGCAGGCAACTCATCGGCAAAGTTGATTCGTATGAAGTTACTTTTATATTCAAAGGGGGCTGTTTTATTGTTTACCAGCACCTGTTTTACATTTAATGAATCAAGCAGATCAAACAACAGCACCTTCGTTGGCTGCGCCATAATAACATCAATAGTAGTATAACCATCAATCGATCTTTGATTAAAATCAACATTTAAGGCAATGGTATAATGCCTTATATCCATTATGGCCTGTTCGGGCTTTAGTTTGCCGCCTGAGGTTAGGGTTTCCTGGGCGCGTAACTGTGCCGATAATAATATAATCGCACTTAAAAGTAATTTTTTGATCATGGCAAGTTAGTTAAGTTTAAAAACGATGGGTTGTAAACATCAAAATCTTATTGGACGGCCACCTGTCATCATTGCGGGAATCCATTTAGGAAAGCTTTTTACAAGACGTAAAGCTTCAGCATTCGTTTCGGTCGACAGTGAATCCTCTACTTTTATATTAGTTATCGTTCCATCCACCTCAACATAAAATCTCATATACACTGTTCCCTCAATATGGTTTTTCAGAGCTTCTTTTGGGTATTTTAAATTATTTTTAAGATATTCATTTAATTTATCGGTGCCACCTGGAAATACTGGAAATCTTTTAATTGTGGATTTTGAAGTGTCAATACGCGTCGGTATTTGACCCTTTGCATAGCTTGTAAACAATGATAAAAATACCATAAAAACAACGTTTTTCATATAATCATTCGCTTAAAGTAAAATTTATAGGCATGAAATATCTATCGCTAACTTTCTTTCCATTCTTCGTTCCCGGAATCCATTCAGGAGACCTTTTCAAAACCCTCAACGCTTCATTATCAATATCTTTTCCTAAGCTTCTTTCAACTTTAAAACCCGTCAAATGGCCATCCCTTTTAACAATAAAACTTATAATAACCCGCCCTTGCACATCATCTTGATTTGGCCATTTTAAATTCTTAGCTAAAAACTTATAAAATGCTTTTTGTCCTCCGGGAAAGGAAGGATTAACAGGGAATGGTTCACCTGTTAAATTATTTTTCAAAGGATACGATGTGGTAGGTTTTTGCGCTTTTGCTTCAAAAATGAGCGAAGCAAAAACTAAAACTGCTAAAAACCATTTCATGAATTAAATATAATTATTTTATACGGAAGATAGGTAATTCTACAAAGAAGCGATTTATCGTATAGGAATAATTTAATCTTCCGCCATCTTAAAATTGACCGGGATAGCATATTGCACTCTAACAGGTTTGCCACCCTGCATACCCGGTTTCCATTTTTGCATGCGTTTAATTATTCTTATTACTTCATTGTCTTCCGCTTTTGAGAGGCCATGGATAACTTTTACATCGCTTACGTTTCCGTCTTTTTCAATAACCAGTAATACAATTGTTTTTCCCTCACGGTTGTTCATCCTGTCTAAAAACAGGTAGGGTATATTTTGAAGACGAGCGTAAAACCGGCTCATCCCGCCATTAAATTCGGGCATTATTTCAACGGGCGTAGTGAATATCTTTTCGTTTTCGGCGTATTTAGGGGTATCAGTTTTTTGGGCGTGTAAACCGATAGAAAAAGCAGTTGAAATTAA
>JABDCF010000197.1 GCA_013288235.1 Bacteroidota bacterium
TGCTGTTTCAAGTTCATCGCGGGTTACGTTGCTTACGCCAACATGCAGTATTTTGCCTTCTTTTTGCATTTCGAACATGGCATCCATCGACTCTTTAAACGGTGCGCCATGCCCTGCTATCGCCCTGAAATGTACCAGCGTTACCTGTTCAATTTTAAGTGTGCGCAGGTTGTTATCAATGCTGGTGCGTAAATTCTCGGGTGTGTTAAATGGAATCCAGCTTTTGTCTGGTTTGCGGGCGCCGCCAACTTTAGTACAAATTACAAGGTCGGCAGGGTAGGGGTACAAGGCTTCCGCTATCAGCCGGTTGGTTACGTCTTCGCCGTAGTAGTCGGCGGTATCGATAAAGTTTACGCCGCTTTCAACGGCGCGTTTTAGTATTTGTAAAGCTTCGGGCCGGTTTGGCGGTTCGCCGTAAATACCCTCGCCGGTTAGGCGCATGGTGCCGTAGCCCAGGCGGTTAACGGTTAACGGATGGCTGCTGTTGGCGGCTATGGTAATAGTTTTAGGGTTAGTCATGGTATATGATGTTTATTTTTTGCTAAGATAAAACAACTATTAATTTACTTCTGCATTTTTTATACTGCCTGTTGGGTAAATGCCTAAATAGTTAAAGCCTGGTTAGTCCTCCTGTTAACGGACACTGATTGTCCGCTTACGATACATGGCTTTAAAAACACTTAACGCTAATGACTTAGTAATCAAAGCATGATATTTCCGGCATAGCGTTGGTTTATCCGGTTTGAATTTTATTGTATAATATTACCTGCTATGAACCGATTTCGATCTAAAATTATCACGTTTTTGTTAACTTTCTTTTATGCTGCTGCTGCTGAGGCGCAGATGGCCGACTCCACTATTACACGGTTGATGCACGAGCGGCATATTCCGGCATTAGGCCTGGCCTTTATTGATAATGGCAAGGTCGAACTATCAAAAGTTTATGGTGAACTAAAAACCGGGGTGCCTGCACCGGCCAATACGGTGTTTAATGTTGCTTCGGTTACCAAAACGGTAACGACCATGGTAACGCTGCGCCTGGTTAATTCTGGTAAATGGGACCTGGATGAACCCCTATGGCATTACTGGACTGATCCTGATGTTGCAGCTGATCCGAGGAGTAAAAAGCTCACCACCCGACATATCCTAACGCATCAAACAGGCTTTCCAAATTGGCGCTGGATGACACCATCAAAAAAACTGGCCTTCGAATTTGAGCCCGGCTTAAAGTTCCAGTATTCTGGAGAAGGAATGGAATATTTGCGGCGCGCCCTGGAAAAGAAGTTTCACCGTTCGCTGGAACAATTGGCCGATTCGCTGATCTTCGGACCGCTGCACATGAATGATACCCATTTGGTTTGGAACGATACAATGCTGGATCATTTTGCTGTTGCGCACAACGGAAAGGGCGAAGCATTGGAAATTGTAAAAAACAGTGAACCCAGTGCTGCCGATCAGCTAAAAACAACAGTGGCGGATTACAGCAAGTTCCTGATCTGGGTGATGAACGGCGCCGGCTTAACCAAGGCACTTTATCAGCAAATGACAAGCCCGCTGTCAAGGATCAAAGAAAATAAATTTATGGGGTTGGGCTGGGCCGTCTACCCGGATCTGGGCGACCAATTTGGCTTGTCGCACAGTGGCATTGATCCGGGAGCAAATACGATTGTCTTTGTTTTACCCCAGTCCAAACGTGCCTTACTGATCTTTACCAATTCAGATAATGGCCCTCAAATTTATAGCGACATGGTAAAGGGTTTCCTGAAAGAACAGGGCGATGCTATTGTTGCTACTGAAATGAAAAATTAATAACAAAAACTATAAGATGAAAACAATCAACAAATTTTTTGCCGGGGCATTTTTAATAACTGCTGGTCTTTTTACAGGTAGTCGCGCTGCTGCGCAAACTTCGGGTCCATTGTTCAACGAAATACAGCGTTTGGATTCACTCCAGTTCGACGCCTTCAACTCCCGGAACCTTGATAAGCTGATGAATTATTTTGATAATAGCCTGGAACTTTACCAGGACAATACCGGTGTGCGAAACTTTGATCAGACAAAACAAGCTTTCGGCGGACTGTTTAAAATGAGTTACGTTTTGGCCCGTAAATTAATACCCGGAACAATGGAAGTGTACCCTATCAAGGATTACGGCGCTATCGAAACAGGGCAGCACACATTCTCTCACGTTGAAAACGGCCAGTTGCAGTCGTTCACATATAAATTTATGCAGATCTGGCAAAAGAAGGATGGCGTTTGGCGCGTAACCCGCGAGATCACCTACGGTCACTAAGATGGCATGGCTGACTCAAAAGTCATTTTCATAAAAAGCTACCAAATAATATTTTCCTCTGCGTTCTCCTCTCCGCGCACTCCGCGGTAAATTTTACCACAGAGTGCGCAGAGAAGGTACAGAGAGGCACAGAGTTTTTATAAGGCAAAATATAATTTTATAGAATCCTTCATTGTTTTTCGTGTGATACAGCCTCCCGTGTTTTTGGTTTAATTTATACGGCAACTTATTGCGGCACAGTTACCTGTCATTCTGGACGGTTTTAGGTTAGGGTGGCATAAGGCGTATTGATGCATAATATGGAGACGTTTGTTTTACAAAATTTCCATTCACAGGTTTTCTAATAAATAATATGCGCATCTTTAAGCATGTTAAAAGAGTTTACTGATATTGTAAAAAAGATTACTTTTTGGAAAGTTATAGGGGCTTATATGGTAACATTTTTACTTGTTGCTTTTTTCCCATTTAAGTTTTTCCCTGACTATTTACTTATAGGTAACGTGCCAGCTAAAAAGGATGTATTGTTTAAATTGCTTTCCACAACAATAGGGTTTTCGGGACTAATTTTAACCGTTTTATTGGTCGCCTATAACTTTTTTATTAAGACTATAAAGCGTAATACACTTGAATTCGTGACTAATAATCTATGGTTGAAACTCATATTTTCTTGTTTTTTTGGAAACGTCTTATTTCTCGGAATTGGCTTTTTTGTAATTGAAACCGGGCTCATAGATGACATTACAATTCTTTATTTCAGCTATATAATCACCTTGATTTTCATTTTAAGTTTATTTCCACTGGCTATTTTATCATTAAATGACACCATTTCTTTAAAAAAAATCGACAAATTATTGCGTGATATAAAAGACGATGACATCAACGAATTGATAAACTCTAATTTTGACGAATTGACCTGGCATCACAAAATTGAACGCAACCCTATCTTAATTCTAAGGGATATAGGCACAAATGCAGTTACAGACAAAGATTGGATTTTACCTCAAACAATTCTGAATGGCTTGTTTAAATTACTTATCCTTAGCCTGGACAATAAATCTTCACGGTTGACTGTTGAAAGGAACATCTTCGTTTGGGCATTGTGTTGCAATTACATCAAAAGGGAGATAGTTAAACAAAATGATATAATCACTGGAAGTACTTTGTTGTTTTTAAATCTTGAAGCTGCACATGAGCATTTTATTAATAACAACATCATTGAAATTCGGTCCAACGGAATTGATAATTTCCTTAAAGATTTTTTAGAAACGATAATCGAAACTAACTCGTTCTCTGAAATGCAATCACATTTTCCGGTGCGAATTACAGAACTGATAAAACTTCACT
>JABDCF010000198.1 GCA_013288235.1 Bacteroidota bacterium
ACCGACAAAATACAGGTTGATGCATCAAGCCCCAAAATATCAAAATACGCTTATGGCGATGATTATCATTTTGTTATAAAAGATAAGCTAAAACAATTATTACAAATAATTAATGAAAAAATAGGCGAAGTTAACGGCCGCGCTTTTGTTGATTCGGCGCCGGTGCTGGATAAGGCCTGGGCAAAAAAGGCCGGATTAGGCTGGATTGGGAAAAATGCCAACTTGCTTAATAAAAAAGCTGGTTCGTTTTTCTTTCTTGCTGAATTGATTGTAGACATAGAACTTGAAAACGATATTGAACCTACTACAGATCATTGCGGTACCTGCACCAATTGCATAGACGCCTGCCCTACGGAAGCTATTGTAGCCCCTTATGTGGTAGATGGGAGCCGCTGTATCTCTTATCTGACCATTGAGCTAAAAAATGAAATACCAGCCGAATTTAAGGGCAAAATGGATAACTGGATGTTTGGCTGCGATGTGTGCCAGGATGTTTGCCCCTGGAATAAATTTTCTGTACTGCACAACGAACCAGCCTTTAAACCACGTCCATACCTGCTCGATTTAAAGAAGGACGATTGGGAAGATATTACCGAAGATGTTTTTCAAAAAGTATTTAAAAATTCTGCGGTAAAACGGACTAAATTCAGCGGCCTGAAACGGAGCATTGATTTTTTAAAACCTCTGAAATAAACCAATTACAGACAATAATTAGCTGGCAGTCTTTTATCCTTTGTAGCATTATTTTTATTTGCTGCGTAATATCTGTTAAACACGTTTAATTTGTTGCATTAAGGTAATCAAATAATATATGTAACTATATTAGTAATACCGATTTAAACATCCAATTACTGCTTAAACCGCATTTGTTATACACGTTATTTTAATAATTTAACATGAAAATATCAGCAAAACCTTTCGTGTATGCATGTTTTCTATTCACCATATTTTCATGTAAAAAGCCATACAATCCACCGGTAACAACATCAAATCCAGGATATTTGGTTGTGGAGGGTGTTGTTAACAGCGGAATTGATACTACAACCATAAACCTGAGCCGCACAATACCATTGTCGGGAGATAGTTCAAAAAGCAAACCGGAAACGGGTGCAAGAGTTATAGTTGAGAGCAGTAAAAATGATCAGTATAACCTGACTGAAACTGTTGCTGGCACCTATATAGCTGTAAACCTTAACCTGCCGACTGACCGTACTTACCGCCTTCATATTTTCACTTCAACAAACAGGGAATATATTTCGGATTTTGTTGAAAACATGATAACCCCGCCAATCGATAGCGTTTACAGCGTGCCCGTTAAAACCGGGGTGCAATTTTTTGTCAGCACAACTGGTGGCAGCAACAATACACGTTATTACAGGTGGAGTTATGCTGAAAGCTGGACTTATTTAATAGACCCAACCGAAAATTCCGCCTGGATTTACCAAAATAACCAGGTACTCCAGCGCCTTTATGGCCCTGGCAATACCTGTTATATTTTTGGGGCGCCCTCCAATAGTATTTTCATAGCAAGCTCTTACCTGGCAAATGGTGCTATCAGTATGGCTCCGCTTGGATATGTGGATGCCTCTACAGGCAAGTTAGCCGGCGTGTACAGCCTGTTGGTAAAACAATATGCTTTAACTGGAGCCGCCTACACTTTTTGGTACCTGCTTAGAAGTAATTCAGAGCAGCTTGGTTCAATTTTCGATGCGCAGCCATCTTCTGCTGTAAGCAATATACATGCAGTCGGTAACGCTAATGAGCCTGTGATTGGTTATGTAAGCGTTTCAACTGTTACTACAAAAAGGATATTTTTACAGGGCCGTACATTGCCGCACTTTGCTATATACTTCCCCGCGCCGGTTGAGTGTCCTTCCAAAA
Organism: Bacteroidota bacterium; assembly: GCA_013288235.1. Taxonomy (GTDB): domain Bacteria; phylum Bacteroidota; class Bacteroidia; order Sphingobacteriales; family Sphingobacteriaceae; genus Mucilaginibacter. The sequence continues at coordinate 1,882 of JABDCF010000198.1, forward strand.
ATATATATCTTGCGCCTGCTGCAACTGCTTCCTACAGGTTTCAGCAAACTTTTGGAACGGGGGATAGTTTATTAATAAGTGCAATTCATGATACCACTAATTATAAAATAATTATTGGCTATACTTATGCCCCCACAAATTGCCTTGATTGCCAAACTACCCACGGCACCGATATACCACCACCCTACTGGCCACCGCCGTAAACCCCTTTTTATTGCGTTTCTGCAAAAACAGGCGCCGTGTACAGTCGTGTATAGAAATGAACAAATTATAAGTCGTAGTTTTAATTTGTATGTGGTTTATACAAACTGCATCATTATAACTATGTAAGCGGTTTAATTACAATCTATTATATAATTGGCATATTAATTCTGTTTATATTTTACCTTTAAAGTTAGCGCAGTTTCTAATTATCCATTCTCTTTGATACACCAATTGGATACCTGAATCCAGATCAGAGGGTCATTATGAAATTAATACAGGGGCGATTATTACTGGTGCTTTTTTTATTGTGTGCTATTTCGTGCAGGAAGCCTTATAACCCACCCGTAACAAATGTCAATGTGAATTACCTCGTTGTGGAGGGCGTCATCAATGGCGGCCCCGATTCAACGATCATTACATTAAGCAGGACAACCCCGCCAAACAGCGGCCCTAAAATAGTAGCCGAAACAAATGCGACGCTAACTGTACTTAGCGATGCCGGTGATAAATATATGCTAACAGAAACCTACCCGGGCACTTATACTTTTAACGGATTAAACCTGCCAACTACAAAAAAATACTGTTTACATATAACCACATCAAACGGGGAGCAATACCAGTCGGCTTTTATGGCCAGTGCGCAAACCCCGGCAATAGATAGTGTTGGTTATACCATAAAGCCAACGGGTTTACAATTTAATGTGAACACCCACGATAATACCAATAATACACGCTATTACAGGTGGGAGTATGACGAAACCTGGACCTATTATTCCTTAATTAACTCTGTATTATATTACAAAAACGATCAGGTGTTACCGCGCCCGATTGATAGTTTGATAAATGAATGTTATGAGCACGCCACGCTGTCAAATAGTATATTTATAACTACATCAAGCCACCTGGCAAAGGATGTGATCAGCGATTTCCCTTTGGGTTATGTAGATGCGTCGACCGGAAAAATTTCGCATATATATAGTTTGCTGGTAAAACAGTATGCCATTACAGCCGATGCTTTTACATATTGGACACTGCTTAAAACAAACACAGAGCAATTAGGGTCGATATTTGATGCGCAACCATCAAGTATCCCCGGTAATATTAAGTGTATCAGCAATCCCAACGAGCCTGTTGTCGGCTTTATAAGTGTATCTACGATCACTACAAAACGGATATTTGTAAACGGCACTTATCTTCCGTTCCCGGTGCCTTACAATATACGACAGCCAGTCCCCAGTGAATGCCCCCAGGATACCATATTACTTGCGCCCACTTTTACCTACAACGTCCGCCTGTCCGATATATTCGCCGCCGGAGAAAATATCCCTGTCACTTACGTTGGATTTATTATTGGCTACACCTGGGCACCAAAGGATTGCGTTGACTGCCGGGTATATGGCGGAACAAATGTAAAACCATCCTATTGGCCGTATTGAAGAGATCGTTTTTTTAGCCGGAAAGGAAATCCAAAATCAAAAATAAATCCGAAATCGAAAATCCAACTTCCGAAATCAAAGCTA
>JABDCF010000199.1 GCA_013288235.1 Bacteroidota bacterium
GAAGAAAAGCAGCAGCACTACAAGTGCATCACGTTTTTTGCGTTGAAAGTGGTATATACAGCCGCATAGCCCTATCAGGAAAGGCAAAGCATATAACGGGGTATAAGTATTGCCGAGTTGTATTCCCTGACCAGGTATTTTTGGGCCACCAACTACTGTTTTTGGCAGATGTTTAGCGCCGTCGAATATGCCTGTTGTCCAGTCGCCATCGGTATAGCCATGGAAACCGCCCATTGTTTGCTGTCCGTCCTCATCGTTAAAACGTCCTACGAAGTTCCACATAAAGTACCTTACATACATTTGGTATATCTGCCAGCTGGCAGCCCATTTAAGGTTATCCCAACCGCCCGGCGCTTGTTGGTCGGCCATTTGCAGCCATTCGCGATAAAACTGCGGATCTTGTCCTTCGCTGCTGTACATGCGCGGCAAAAAGGTGGTATGATCGTAAACGTAGTTTTGTTTTTTACCGGCATCCTCGTATTTGGTTTTGCCCTTACGGTAGATGGTGCTGCCTTCGGTTTGATCGGTAACTTTTGCATCAAAATACTGACCGTACAACAATGGTGTTTCGCCGTACTGAACACGGTTTAAATAACCATAAAGTATAAAAGCGTTATCAGGGTGCGAGTTATTCAAATCCGGGTTAGCGGTGCCGCGGATAGGTATGTAAGCAAATGAGCTGTAGCCGAAATAAATAAATGCCACGCATAAAAATGCAAGGTTAAGTAAAGGTTTATTATATTTTGTGCTGTACCATATACCTGCAATTATTACGGCTATGATGATAAGGAAGAAAAATAATGCACCACTCCAGAAGCCAAAACCAAGTGTGTTAACAAAGAAAAGATCGAAATAAGCGGCGATCTCGATAGTATAGCCCCTGATGCCATATTGTACAAATACCAATATCAATACACCAATAAAAAACGCTCCTATCGCGCTCCATACATGCACATTTTTGTGCCTGCGGAAATAATATACAATGGCAATAGCCGGGATAGTTAACAGGTTTAACAGGTGAATACCTATTGACAGCCCTACCACGTAAGCAATAAATACTATCCAGCGATCTGCGCCAGGTTCGTCGGCATGGGCATCCCATTTCAATATAGCCCAAAATACTACCGCGGTACATAATGAAGACAGCGCAAATACGATGGTTTCAACAGCGGAGAACCAAAAGGTATCGGTATAAGTGAAAGCCAATGCGCCAACTAAGCCGGCACCCATTATCAATATCATGCGCGGCTGGTCGATAGCTTCATCAGCTTTATTTTGCACCAGCTTTTTAGCCAGGGCTGTTATCGTCCAAAACAAAAACATAATGGTTGCGCCACTGGCAATAGCCGAACCCATATTGGTAAAGTAGGGCACCTTGGCGGTATTGCCGAAGGAAAGCAAACTAAACATTTTGCCCAGCATGGCAAAAAGCGGGTAACCGGGCTGATGTGCTACCTGTAAGCGGTAAGCGCAGGAGATAAACTCGCCGCAATCCCAAAAGCTTACGGAAGGTTCTAACGTTAAAATATAGGTAATTGATGCTATAGCGAAGCAAAGCCAGCCTAAAAGATTATTAATTTTTTTGTATTGCATGGATGATAACTAAATGGGTTTATCGCAGGGTAAATATCAGGATTTTTATAGGTTATTGTGTATATATAACTGTTGACTTAACAACTTTTAACAAATTTAATATTATATGCCATTTAAAAGGATGCAAATATGTGAAAATTGTATGACAGTGCGAAAAGGGGGAAGTTAGAAAAGTCGGGAAGTCGGAAAGTCCGAAAGCATCATTGCCTTTAGTCGTTAGGCCAATGCCATCAAGTTAATATCGAATATCGAACCCCCAATATCGAATAATGAAGTAAGAAACTTCGAAATTCGATATTCAAAATTCATTATTCGATATTAAGTTCATTTACTTATTCATTAACATAATGACATTAGGCTTAGGTGCTTTGTTCATCCTCAACAAACTGCTACTGCCACTAATCACTGCCACTACTTACTGCAACCCGTCCGTCCGCTACCGGGGGCGAACATCTTTAAAACAAACGGACACATCCCTTGTGCCAAAATTCTTTTATTTTTACTTATTTTTATTTGGATTAAGTCTAAATAATAATACATTTGCCCCGTCATCCATAAGTCATGAGCAAAAAATCTACTATTCTTATCTTCTTATTCAGCTTTACAGCTATCATTATGGTTACTTCGGTAACATCGTGCAAAAAACTTTTTCCCGAAATGATAAACCCCGAAGACGGCCTTTGCGGCCCCGTTAGCCTTTCGAGCGATCAAACCATATTATTTTCGGCGGGTAACGACCAGTTTTTTGCAACACGTACAACTGCAACCGGCCTCGGGCCATATTTTGTAGCTACAGGTTGCGGCAGTTGCCACTCCAGCGATAACCGCGGGCATCCGTTCACCATCCTTACCCGTTTCGGGCAAACCGACAGCACCGGCAATAAGTTTTTGGCCGAAGGCGCACCGCAATTAGGCACCTTTGCTTTGCCTGGTTATACGCCTGAACAAATACCCGCCGGTGCAACCAGCACTAAACTTATTGCGCCTATTACAGCCGGCGTAGGCTTTTTAGAGGCTGTGCCTGATACCGAAATTGTTAATATGGCTATCGCCAACGAAAATAATCCTGATGGTGTACGCGGCCATCCTAACTATAATACCGTGCCATCGTACGTAACACAGCTTAATGGCTCGTCACCACGGGCGGATGGTAAATATATCTGCCGCTTCGGGCGCAAGGCATCTACCTATAATTTATTTCAACAGGTAGCGCAGGCCTATAGTCACGATATGGGGATCACATCAAGCTACCTGCCCGTTAATCCGTATAACTACCTTGATCAAACAACACCGCCAATAGCGTCAACGCCCGAAATTGACAATACCACTTTTTATTCGGTAGTATTTTATGTTACCTGTTTGCAAACCCCGCTACAGCGTAATGCTACTGATGCTACGGTACAACGGGGCAATGTATTGTTTATGAAAATTGGCTGCGAAACCTGTCATAAACAAACCCTTACTACGGGTTATTCGCCAATTGCTGCCTTATCAAACCAAACCATTAACCCGTTTACCGACCTTTTGGTCCACGATATGGGCCCCGGGCTTGATGACGGCTATACCGAAGGCGATGCCAAAACATCCGAGTGGCGCACAACGCCTTTATGGGGGCTTGGCCTTGCACCCGGCGTACAGGGCGGCAGCGTTTATTTAATGCACGATGGCCGGGCGCACAGCATACAGCAAGCCATACAAATGCATGGCGGCGAAGCAGCGGTGAGTGCAGGCAGGTTCGCGGCGCTTTCATCATCAGAACAGGCAGCTATCATCAAATTCCTGCAATCACTTTAATTTTTATGGAACGAAAAGAATTTATAAAAACCTGTGGAATGGCCTGTTTAGGCGGCTTGTTTTTGTCGTCTGTTTTAGAAGGTTGCGGCAGCAGCAAAGTAATTGCGGGCACTATAGATCACTCCGACCTGG
>JABDCF010000200.1:0-1659 GCA_013288235.1 Bacteroidota bacterium
GGCTGGGGAAGCGATTTTAAATTCGATGGCGCCCCGCAAACAACTAAATTTAACGCATCCTTAAAATGGGCCGACGCCAATTATTTTAAATTATACGGACTGAAGTTTGTAGCCGGCGGCCCCTACAAAAAAAGCGATACAGTTACCGGCTGGGTGGTAAATCAAACCCTACTGGCCAAACTGGGCGTTAACAACCCTGAAAAAGCAATTGGTAAGTACATTAAATTGTGGAATGATCCCCATAGAAATTTTCAGATCGTAGGGGTAATAAAGGATTTCAATGTACGGTCGCTTAAAGACGCTATCCCCCCTGTGCTAATGGGTTCGTGGAATGCTGTTTATCAAAGAATAAACATCAAAATCGCACCGCAAAATATACATCAAACGCTTGCCGGCATTGAAAGATCGTGGAACAATACTTTCCCCGATGGTATATACGAGTACCAGTTTCTTGATAAAAAAATAGCCGGCTTTTACCAAACAGAAGACCGTCTTTCGCAACTGTATAAAATATTTACCGGTATCGCCATTTTTATTTCCTGTTTGGGTTTGTACGGGCTCATTTCTTTCATGGTGGTGCAGCGCATCAAAGAGGTAGGCATACGCAAAACACTGGGCGCTTCGGTGGGCAATATCGTGTACCTGTTCTCAAAAGAGTTTACGCTGCTTATCATCATCGCATTTGTTATTTCGGCGCCGATGGCATGGTTTGGTATGAACAAATGGTTTTTACAGGGTTATGTTTACAAAATAACTATTGGTCCCGATATTTTCCTGTTGGCAATATTGGCTTCAGTGTCCATTGCCTGGGCGACAGTAGGATACAAGGCGATAAGAGCAGCTTTAGCAAACCCCGTGGAGAGTTTGAAGAGTGAGTAAGCAAGCCCCCACCTAAATCCTCCCCCGGTAGGGGAGGACTTTAAGAAGCATGATTTAGAATGATCAAGGGAATACTGTTATGAATTAAAGAAAGTTTAAAAGTCTCCCCTACCGGGGGAGATTTAGAGGGGGCTTAATTGATTTTCGCATGATAAAGAATTATTTAAAAATCGCCTGGCGCAGTTTGTTGAAAAACAAAGCGCATTCGTTTATCAATATTACCGGGCTTTCTGTGGGGATGGCTGTGGCTATGCTGATAGGTTTGTGGATTTTGGATGAATTGTCCTTTGATAAATACCATAAAAACTATGATAGTATAGCGAGAGTGATGCAAAACCAAACGCTGAATGGTGAAACTACCAGTCTTAAAGCAATGCCCATACCGGTAGCGGTTCAGCTTCGGCAGCTTTACGGCGACAATTTTAAACAGGTAGTACTCTCTTCGTGGACCAATCCGCATCAACTTACGTTTAAGGATAAAAGCATATCGGTGCAAGGGAATTTCATGGAATCAGGCGCACCAGAGATGCTGACTTTAAAAATGCTAAAGGGTACACGGTCGGCGTTGACAGATCCTACGGCGATTATTCTTTCTCAATCGGTCGCTAAAGCAATTTTTGGTAACGCCGACCCTGTCAACAAAGCCCTGAGATTAGACGACCAGAACTTTAAAGTGTCGGGCGTATATGAAGACCTTCCTGCAAGTACTACATTCAGTAACGTATTGTTCATAGCATCCTGGCAAGCATATGCAAACACCGATGACGTAAAACAATCTGC
>JABDCF010000200.1:1669-3418 GCA_013288235.1 Bacteroidota bacterium
GCTTTGTTGACAGGGTCGGCGTTACCAAAAATTGCTTTAGCGACCGATTGAGAAAGAATAATCGCCGGCGACTGGAATCACAATTTCGTCCAGATTTTTGTTCAGCTTTCCGCGTCAGCAGATATGGCTTCGGTTTCCGCAAAGATCAGGCAGGTGAAATCCAACAACCTTGACGCTGGCGGCAAAAAGTCGAAACCGGACGTGTTTCTATACCCTATGAGCCGCTGGCATTTGTACTCAGAATTCAAAAACGGAGTAAATACCGGCGGAGATATTAAATATGTTTGGCTCTTTAGTATAACAGGTATTTTTATACTGATGCTCGCCTGCATAAATTTCATGAACCTAAGCACAGCCCGCTCAGAAAAACGTGCTAAAGAAGTAGGGATAAGGAAGGTGATGGGCTCCATGCGCAGCCAGCTTATAGCGCAATTTTTAGGCGAATCACTATTAATGGCCATATTGGCTTTTGGCCTTTCACTGTTTATCACCCAGCTTTTAACTCCATTTTTCAATGAACTGGCGGGTAAGCAAATGTCCATTTTGTGGACGGAACCTTTGTTTTGGGTTCTGGGAGTAGGCTTCGCCATACTATGCGGCCTGTTTGCCGGCAGCTACCCGGCATTTTATCTATCGTCTTTTAAACCGGTAAAAGTATTAAAGGGCGCAATTCAGGCCGGTAAATGGGCGGGCATACCGCGTAAGGCCCTGGTAGTTGTTCAATTTACGTTTTCAATAACCATGATCATCGGGACGATCATCGTCTTCCGCCAGGTGCAATTTGCAAAAAGCCGGCCTATCGGCTATAGCCGTGACGGGCTGGTTATTGTAAGGCCCTATACAGCAGATATTCACAATCATTTTGAAGCCTTCAAAAACGACTTGCTTCAAACTGGGTTGATCTCGCAAGTAGCGGAGTCGGGCAACCAGGTAACCAAAGGTAGCCGAACCAGCAGCGGTTTTAACTGGCAAGGCAAGGACCCCAATATGAAAGAGGAGTTTGCCACGTTTGCGATAACCCCCGAATATGGGAAAACTATCGGGTGGCAATTCAGGGAGGGTATTGACTTTTCAAACAAAAGTCCCTCAGTTTTAAACGATATTATATTAAATGAGGTGGCCGTAAAATATATGGGGCTTAAAAACCCGGTTGGCCAGATCGTAAGGTGGGATGATAAACCTTACACAGTAACCGGCGTCGCAAAAGACATGATAGTTGAATCGCCTTATGAACCGATTAAGCCAACCATTTTTTACATCACTACCGATGCTGGCCCGCTAAACATCCGGATCAACCCAAAAGCCAGCGCGGCCAAAGGGATCAGCGCCATCGAAACAATTTACAAAAAATACGCGCCGGGTGTACTTTTTGACTACCAGTTTGCTGGTGAAGAGTATGCTAAAAAATTCAGCAGCGAGGAGCGAATTGGAAAACTGGCAAGTTCATTTGCCATATTGGCAATTTTCATCAGCTGCCTGGGCTTGTTTGGTATGGCCTCGTATATGGCAGAACAGCGGACAAAAGAGATAGGTGTGCGTAAGGTGCTGGGCGCTTCTGTATTTAACCTTTGGCAATTAATGTCTAAAGATTTTGTGGCGCTGATCATAATATCATTACTAATAGCCACCCCGGTTTCATCCTATTTTATGCGTGGATGGCTTCAAAATTACACGTACCGATCTAACATGACCTGGTGGATATTTGTAGCAACCGGGGCAGGGGCTATAGTAATTACTTTATTAACGGTA
>JABDCF010000201.1 GCA_013288235.1 Bacteroidota bacterium
TTTTAGACCCAAAGCCCATATCCTTACTCTTCTTGGGGAAGAATAAATCCAAGATATTCATCGGCTCGTTTTTTTACAATAATTATAAATTCATCTTCACGAAATGATTTTCCAAGCCGGGTAACGCGATATTCGTTCCTTGTTCCAACTCCATAATATTTGAAACAGCACTGCGAAGTTGTTCCATCAAACCAAGTTATTTCGGCAAATCTTTCCTTATTCTGGCCTTTGATTCCGGGAGTATCAAATATTAATGCCTGCGAGTTTTTCGGTATATATAAACCTGCCTGATGAGCCCCCGTAGTACCGGCGTCATTGGCACTTATAAACTTGCAAAAGCTATATTCATTTGCTTTTACCGCTGCTATTGCGCCTGATAATTCATCAGTCATATTAAATATTAAGGTTTATTTAACGTTAAAGATATTAAAACAATAGTGGAGTTGCGCTATATTGCTTTTGTTTACCATTAATCATATTTATAAATCCCTGTAAAGTTAACAATTGTGATTGCTGATCTTTTGTGTAAGTTGCGAATAAGGGGGCTGGTATAACCAATTGTAAATTATTAGCACGCATTTCGTCGGTCTGATTGCGGCTAATTGCTGGCTCAAGGGTAATCAAATGTTTATTTGGAATCTTCGCAGCCTCTGACAACACCTGGCGCCATCTATCCTTTGCGGTCGTTTTCAGGCCAAGCATGGTTAACAGATCAGTGTTAAAGGTCGTATCATGGTAATACCTGATACCTGGAAATACAAAGTCAGGTTTGTTGTTTCTTTCAGTCACCGCACCGTGAGAATAGTGGATTTTGTTATGGTTAAAAAGTACGGCAAGATTATTTTCAAAAGCGAACCCGGCTCTTGCTTTACGCCTGTTCTGAATACTGAGTGAAAGTTTAATAAATTCTTCTACATCCGTTCCGTCAGCGCCAAAACCCTGCTTTAATTGCTCTTTTACAATAACTTTTTCAAGGGTTTTAAAAAGCAGCTCTTCACGCTCGAGCCATGCCATTAACGTTTCATCCGGTGCTTCCACCGGCGAAACATCCTTTACTGTTGAACGGGCATAATCCGAAAATTCTTTTGTAGTTGGAAATTTCCGGCCAAAGCGCCTTAGAAGTTCTTCAAGATAATCCAGCGCAGTTTCTTCCTGCTCCATTCCTAACGAAGACAGTATATATCGCCCGGCAAAACCGATATCCCTCTTATCTCCGGTAAAATCTTTGACTATAAATTTATTCGCAGCTTCTTCAATACCAAATAACCATAAAAGTTGTTTTTCGGATGTTGAGTTTTGAGGTGCAACAATCACGGCAAGTTGATTTTCTCCGGTTCTTCCAACAACCACAAGATCATTTACGTTTGCTATAGATAGCACTTCATTATTTGTATAGTAAAGACGAAATTCCGTTCTGTTCGGATGATTTTCACGGGCATCATACCATGTCAGAAATCCTTCGCTTTCAATTATTTTTTCTTCATCGTCTGACAGATAAATAAACTTGGTCGCAAACTTTCTTTTTTCGGCACCAAAAATCTCACGGAATTCATTTATACCATTGAATTCATGCTGATTCGACGAATCGGGTGCTACCTCAACCTGGCTTAACCTTTTAACGCCCACGCCTGTGAAAAAATTTGACAGTGGACTTGACATCAAACTTCAAATTGCATTAAGTTAACTACCTGTTCGCCGACAGCCTGAATTAATGGCATAACAACAGAATTGCCGAATTGCCGGTAGGCCTGGGTATCCGAAACCGGTATCTTTAATGATTTCTTTTTATTCTTCGTATTGATTGGGTAAATGGGATAACCCTGCAAAGCAGCAGCTTCTTGTGGAGTTAGCCTTCTTGGATTCTTTCCGTGCTGTGGGATTAAAATTTCTGAACCGTCCTTATGATATCGTGCGCTTATGGTTCTGGTTACGCTTTCAGGGTTAACCAGACCAAAGCCAAATCCGTTACCTTTTTCCTTATGTTTTTTTGCGTATTCATTCAGATAATTCCACAAATGATCTGTAAGGGTATATTTATCAGCAACGTCGGGCTGTAAAATTGATTTGACTGCTTTTTTTTCTTTGGGATATTTAACCGTTTTAAAATCGAACTTAATATCCTTTCCGAATACTTCTTTGTCAAAGCCAACCATGAACGTTCTTTCTCTGTGTTGGGGAACAAAAGCACTACCATCTATGACCTGTTTGTCAAATGAGTAGTTCAGGCTTTCCAATGTTTCCTTTATTACCCTGAAAGTATTACCCTTATCATGAGAAACCAAGTTTTTTACATTTTCAAGGAAGAAGGCTTTCGGACGGTGCGTTTTTATAATATCCTCAATATGAAAAAATAAATTACCTTGCTTTTCGTCTTCAAATCCGTGCAATTTACCTAGACTATTTTTTTTGGAAACTCCGGCCAGTGAGAAAGGCTGGCAGGGAAAACCACCACATAATATATCGAACGTTTCAGGAATGTGATCCTTTATTTCATCTCTGGTAATATCTCCGAAAGGATAATCCCCATAATTGGCAAAATAAGTCTGTTTGGAATACTTATCCCATTCAGAAGTAAAAACGCACTTTCCGCCTAAATTCTGAAGTGCCATTCTAAAACCGCCTATACCTGCAAATAAATCTATAAAGGTAAATTTTTCCGTACCTGGTTCCGGGCCTGGAAATGGAATGGTATTGCTTTTAGATACAGCTAACTGAATATTCTTATATAATGAATCAATCGTGCTTTTATCTGAAAGATGAGCATATTTTTCTAAGCAATTTATAGCGTCACTATAAACAATTTCATTTGTGGAATGATAATGAGTTAACAATGCCAGATCAAAATCATCGGGTATAATAGTAAGTTTAGTTTTATTTCTTTTTAATTCAGGTGCTTTTAATTCAGCTTTTACTTCCATTTCGTGTACACAGTTTACCAGAGCAAACTAACGAAATTTCTTTTTAATCTAAAGAGGTAATTTCAGACTGCAGAATTTGGAATGTAGCTTCAATGGTATTTTTTTTTAACTGACATTCCCATATTTCTAAAACCTTCCAACCATTTTGTGTGAGGGTTTCTATGGATTTTTTATCATTGCTCACATTAGCGTTTATTTTAGCTAACCACCATTCAGTTTTGGTTTTAGGAACGACATAATATCTGCAACCCTTATGACCATGCCAGAAACAACCGTGAATAAATATGACTGTCTTATATTTTGGAAGGACAATATCCGGTTTGCCCGGTAGCCTTTTATCGTTTAACCGGTAACGAAACCCTTTTGAAAACAGGAATTTCCTAACGATAAGTTCGGGTTTAGTATCCTTACTTCGGATACGGGACATATTGTAACTTCTTGTTTCTTTAGAATGAACATCCGCCATTTTTGTATAATCATTTAACCGGAATAATGT
>JABDCF010000202.1 GCA_013288235.1 Bacteroidota bacterium
ATAAACCTTACCATTAAAATTTAAAAGTTTGTTGGGCTAACTGTCAGCGGGCACGGATATACTGCGCTTTTGGCCTTTGTGCTGCATATTCGTCTGAGAAGCAAATCAAATTGTCGCACAAATATAAAATACTGCTTTGTCATTCAACGGAGTGAAGAATCTTCTTCACCCTGCAATAGCCTGGGTGCATAGTTCGCTATGTTTATCGCAGAAGATTCCTCGCTTCGCTACCCATGACATGTTATCCGATTTGTCATTGCGAGGCACGAAGCAATCGCGAACTTGCAGAGCGGTCATGCATAGTTCGCGATTGCCGCGTTCGTTCCTCACTCGCAATGACAAAGTTTTTTTATGTCATTCCTCCTTCAGAATTTCTCGAAATTTTATAACTCAGGATGACAAAATAAAAACCAGTTACAATCGTATTACGCTACAGTTTGATTTGCACCTGTTGCTCATTACCGATGAGCCAAGTAGAGCCTCATTTATATTTCAACGTCATTTTTTTGCCCGGCCAATAAAACCAGCTATCCTCAATAATAAATTTGGCAAGCCATTTTTTGACTCCGGGAATGTCGCCGGCACCGGCAAAAGCAAAAGTCCGCTTGTATTTTCCTTGCCCCTCAAAATATTCGAAGCCGGCAGCTTTCAAGGGCTGCGGGATCCGGCCTTCGACAATAAAATCGGGCTCATCTTCATAGCTGATGCCTTTAAGCGTTACCGTCAATGTTTTTTTCTGGATACGGAAAGTGAGGCGAAGATGAAGATCATCCTCTTCGCCCATTACCAACTGAAATGAGCGGCACCGTTTCTCGTACAAAGCCAAAAAGGCTTCATCTATAAAATGTGTCTGCGGATAAGATTGCACCGCCGGCAGGTCAATTAGCTGCTGCAACTGCATTTCTAACTCTTTTACTTTCTCATCATTCCATTTTCCCATTCGTTCGCGCAATTGCGGACTCCATTTTTCCATAAAATCGCCTCTTCTCCAATGTTTAATTCGCCGCTTCAGGTCTTCTTTTTGCTCAAAATATGGATCTTTAAAGCTGTAGAAAACGCGAAGACGGCGGTCAAGGTCGAGTAAAGCTTCAGAATGATAATAGACGATTAGATTGTCGTATTCAGACCTCGCCTGCCGGATCATTTTTTTTAATTCCCGTTTTTCTTTTTCAAGCGCACTGATGAGGATATCTAAATCGGATTTGACTGATGGCATAGGGATGATTGATCGAAAATAAAAGTAAATAATTATTTACGATTTTTGAACGATGAAAAGATGATGTATTTTACTTTCCTTTAGCCAACCGAAAATGAATTTTAAGAAGTTAGCCCTTATTGTTTTTGTGGCGATTATGTTAATTATGGGCATCAGCACATTATTCGCTTCGTATGTTAGCCCGCAAGATTCAATCTGTATCTCAGGGCATTTCCGGTCGCTACGAAAAGATGTTACCAAAGGAGATGTTAGTTATACATTGTTTCTGACTGAAAGCGATGAATCTTACAAAATTTCGGCCGATTGGGCACATTGTTTTTTAGCTGAGAGTTTTCTTGAGGATGTAAAACCGGGGCAACCTGTACAGTTATATTTAAGCAAGCCCCTGCTTCGTGTGCCTATGGTGGCCGACCTTGCTTCAGAGGGAGTAAACTACCTGGGCATGGATTGTGTGAATGATAATATTGATGAAGACCGGTATAAAATACCACTTATGTCGCTGGGCGTTTCCATACTTGCCATTACTTTGTACGCGTTGAGAAAGGTTAAATTGAGATAGAAGCAATTTAACAAGCATACAACGCTGGGTCCCTTCGGAGACCCTGCGAAAACGAAGGAGTTCGTGCCCCGCAGACTGTCTTGTCCTGAAATAGGTTTACACAACGCCACTCTTCATAAAAGTTGGAACATTTGATTATCAGCGGATTACATCGATGTGGTAAAAAGTAATTTTTTGGATAGTCTGATAGTCAACAATTTATGAGAAATGTAATTTTTAAGAAATCGAAAACTACTGATAATGAGCATGTTTCATAGCGTTCCGGGTGTTCCGCTGTAAAAAGTGGAACGCTTTGGAACGCCCGGGGAGTTTTATTTAAACATACGACAACCACCCGTTCCCGGCCGTAGTCTTGGTGTACGGTTTGGCTGTTCCGGTAGCCAGCAACTTCTCATTGGGTAATATTTATTTTAGTAAAGAATCCTGAGGAGCAGGAACATCTGAAATCAAAAAAAAATCCGAAATCGAAAATCGTAATTCGTAAATCCTCACACATTCCCCCATCCGTGAGCAAGCACATCGGCAAGGTGCATGGTTTTTATTTTGAGGTAATTTTTGTCGATATACCCTTGCAGGTGCAGCAGGCATGAGGCATCGGTTGAAATAATATATTCTGCGCCGGCAGCAAGTGCATTTTCTACCTTTTGCTGGGCCATTGCAGATGAAATGCCATCAAATTTAACTGCGAAGGTGCCTCCGAAGCCACAGCAGGTTTCGTTATCCTTCAAATCCACCAGGTCAAGGCCAAGCACTTTTGATAACAATTGGCGCGGTTCTTCTTTTATTTTGCATTCGCGTAAAGCGGCGCAACTGTCGTGATACACTGCCCTTCCTTCCAGCTCAGCGCCAAAATAATCAACTTCCAATATGTTTACCAGGAAATCGGAGAGTTCGTAAATATTGCCCTGTATGGCCCGGCATTTATTGTGTGATGCCGTATTGGTAAAAAGATCATTATAATAATTTTTTACCATGCCGGTGCAGGAGGCTGATGGCGTAACAATAACGCTGTCGGCTGAAAAATCATTTAAAAACTTGCTGCCAACCTCTTTTGCCTCATCCCAGAAGCCAGCATTAAAAGCAGGTTGCCCGCAGCAGGTTTGCGCCGGGTTGTATTGAACAGTACAGCCTGCCTTTTCAAGCAACTTTATGGTATTAAAAGCTGTCTCGGGGTATAGCTGGTCAATAAAGCAGGGAATAAAGAGTTCGATATTCATGGGTAAAAAGTATAGCCGGTAAATTTGGGGAAAATTGTTGAATAAATCCTAAGGGCGATCCTTCAAGCAGCTTAAAGATTCGACAACTTCTAAAAAGTTGTCGAAGCCAACTCATCCCGGCGCACTGCCGACAAAATATAATTAACAAGCATCGCCTGCGCTTGCCCATCAAGGCTTGAAATATTGTAGTTCCCCGCTGTTATCACCACTATTAATTTTGATTTGGTATCCATAAACAATTGTTCCCCGCCATTTCCCCTTGCCGAGATAATATGATGTTGCCTTTTATTGACGGTATCGGTTTGTGTCCACCACAAGTAGCCGTAACCATCAGTTTTTGTAGTGCTGTCGCGAAGCATTGAAGTTGACAGCGACTGTTTTATCCATTTTTGGGGTATAAGCTGCGCACGGTTATATT
>JABDCF010000203.1 GCA_013288235.1 Bacteroidota bacterium
CTGTCAGGAACACTTCCGCTGTATAAGGTTGCCCAACCAGTACGTAGCTTGTCGGCGCTACAGCCACTGCATCAAATTTATCAAGGTTTACTTGCGCCTGTTCTGCTTCACTTAATATTTTTTTCACAACTTCGTTTTCGGCATTTTTAGTATCTGTCTGTATTTTAGCCAAAGTAGTAATAGTCGCCCCTAAAGGTATCCCATCGCCAAAATAAGCTTCTTGCCAACTTTTATGAATATTTCCACCCATCGTCGGCGGGTCTTCAGCATTCAAAGAGAAGTTAACACCTGCACGTTCCTTATCATCTTTCATTGTTGCCAGCAACTGTATCCTGGTGTCATTTATTTTTTGGCGGAGTTCTTCGCCTTTTTTATCGGTGATCATAATACGGGGAGATATGTCAAGGTTATCCCGTTGAGCTACATCGCCTGTACTTTCGTTTATCCCACCGCCTTCGGTAACCAATTGTTCCCTTAAAGCCTTCACATAATCATTAAGTGTGTTGGCAATAGCTGAAGCTTTTTTTGCCCGGTTGTATATCGGCAGAGCCCTGTCATGCTGCTGTACAAGCGTGGTTTTTTCGAAAGTGGAGTAAGTGCTTTGAACTCCACTAGTTACATTCTGGGTAGATATATCCAAACTGTCTGCTATATGTTTAAACGCATCCAATAAACTGTCAGGCACGTTTAAGGCTATCAGGCCCAAAAGTACCAGGTACAGGATACCTATCATTCGTTGTCTTGGGGTTTGCTTACCTCCAGCCATGTGCTTTAAATGTTAATTTTTTTAATGACGTAAACTTTATATTAATTATTAACACGTGGCTGATTCATTGCTGAAAGCATGTTACCATATATTGAGTTCAAAGTAGCCAAATTCTTCGCTAAACGGTTAACCTCGTCTTTAAACAGTTTTGCATCCCCTGCCGAAGCATTAAAGTTTTCTACTGTATTTGACATATCCTGGTAAAACTTATTCATCGATTTTAAATGATTGCTCGAGTCCTGCAATTCCAACTCGTACACTGCATTCAGGGCTGTAAGGTTTTTAGCCATCTTGTTTACCTGGTCGTGGTACGATTTTGAATCGATATTGGTACTGGCAATTTCATTTAAATTCACTGATGCTTTTTCAAAAGCACTGTTTAAAGTATCGTAGCTTGCAGTAGCCTGTTTAACTTTGGCGGTAAATGCAATAGTAGCGTCGCCGGCATCGGTAACGCGTGATATAGAGTTTACCTTGTCACCAAATGTCCTTAAACCGCTGGCAAGGCTGTTGATCAGTTCAGGGCCTATTTTTGCTTCAGAAAGCATTTGGTCCAAGGCTGCTGTATTTGAAAAACTATCGCCGCCAATCGCTTTCTTTGCAGAAGATTTTGGCAATTCGCCATCAAAATCTTCATCCAGTTCGGGATAAGCGCGGCGCCAGTCAATTTCTTTATCTTCTCTCTGGAAACCAAGGAGGAAGAACAAAATAGCTTCTGCTGATAATCCACCGGTTATAAACCAGGTAGCACCCGGCCAGTGCAATATTTTAAACATCAGGCCCACAATAACCACAGTAGCGCCCCATGATACAATATTATTAATTCCGTAAGGTTGTTTCTTCCCAGCCATAGTAGTTTTTAAAAGAGTTTAATATAGTTTTTTAGTGTAATTAGCTTTTATCGTTTGTCTTTAATATCGCGGCCCAGGTAATGTGTTACACAACGAAAGCCGATATAAGATTTTGCAGTATCCTGGTACTCGAAGGTACGGGTTGAATTTTGAAGGAAATAACCGATATCTTTCCACGAACCACCCCTTACCACTTTACGTTTCAGTACAGGCGGATCGCTTGGCTTAGCTTCATAATCAAATGTTGGTGCAAGGTCATGTACAAATGTAGACGCTGATTCATCAAAAGCAGATGAGGTCCATTCGGCTACGTTCCCGGCCATATTATAAAGGCCATAATCATTGGGGAAGTACGATTTTACGTTTACTGTATAAGCGCCGCCGTCGTCGGTATAGTTACCGCGGCCTGGTTTAAAGTTTGCCAGCAGGCAGCCTTTTGCGTTTTTAATATAAGGGCCTCCCCATGGGTAATCAGTCCCTATCCTTCCGCCGCGCGCTGCATATTCAAATTCAGCTTCGGTAGGCAAGCGATAAGGTGAGCGGGTTGGCAAGTGCCTCGATTCTTTATAAGCATCGTTATAACGGGTGCGCCATACGGTAAATGCCCGTGCCTGGCGCCATGTTACGCCAACAACGGGATAATTGCGGTAAGCAGGATGTGTAAAATAACTTTCGGTCATAGGTTCGTTGGCTGCGTACGAAAAGTCGCTCAGCCAAACCAAAGTATCGGGGTAAACCGGTACAGTATCCCGTAAAATAAAATCAGAACGTTTTTTGGTTTTGTCGTCTTTATAATTAGCGGCATTACGCAGTACCTGTACTGCATAATTGTATTTTAATAAACGTACATCCAGTTCGTTACGGTCAAATACGCGGTCGTCGCCCTGGTAATACATTCCCTGCAATTTAGCTGCTGCTGCTGCCGCGCCGGCGCCTTTGCGGGCGCTCATTACAGGATATTTTTTTACGTAGGCCCAATTGATATATTTTTTACCACTTGGGGATGGCGCCGCACCCTTTTGGGCGGTCATGTAATATTTAGGGTCATTAACGTAATTGGTAATGGCGATAGAATCGCGCACCCAGTTTACAAATTGCCTGTACTCGCTATTGGTGATAGCTGTTTGGTCCATAAAAAATGGGGGGACGGTAACTTGTTTTGTTTGTGCGATCTGGGCGAAGGTGACATCCTGATCGGTTTGCCCCATAAGGAAGGAGCCCCCCGGAATATAAACCATGCCATACGGGACTTCGGCCCTGAATGAACGTTGCGGGACGCCGGTTAATTCTCCCCTGTCTCCGCCTTTGCTACAGCCGCTTAATATTCCGCAAGCCAAAACAGCAATTAAAAAGTATATCTGCTTCATTTTAAAAATCAAAATTCAGTTATATTGATATAACACAATGTGACCCCCGAATATATTAAATTTGCTTCATGTAAACGTAAAAAACATTTTTTTCAGTCAAATTTACGTTAAATTTAATTGAAATAACATAAACCTTTAGCTAATAAACGAATAATTAAAATTAAATTAACGGTTACAATAATGCTAAATAGTTTGCATTTATACGTTAAGCCGCTAAAAATAGTTGCAAACACGACAGCTAAATTGTGAATAAATTTCACTAAAATAAGTATTTTTTTGTTGATTAGGTTGATTGAGTGAGCTGTTGATTAAGTTATTTTGCAGGTTAGTTAGTAGTTGACTACGTTTGATTAAGTGAATTGTTATCTGGTTAATAAGCCGTGTACAACCTAATCAACGTA
>JABDCF010000204.1 GCA_013288235.1 Bacteroidota bacterium
CTGTATTTTCAGTTACGAATGGTGGGTTACCAAAAACATCCATCAAAATCCAATATTGATAAGCGCGTAAAAAACGGGCTTCAGCCCTGTAATACCCAATAGTGGTTGCATCATTGCCTGTAATACCACGGCTGGCCAATAAGGCAGGGGTTGTTTGCTGTAGAAAGTTATTGGCTAAAGTGATCTGGTACAGGGAACGATCATATAAGCCCTGTATAACCTGGTTAGTTGCTGCCCACACTGTATTTTGCATATCATAAACGCCGGGGTCGCTATAAGTATATACGGCCTCATCGGTAGTTAAGTCCTGGCACTCCCACATTTGCCTGAAAAAATCTGAAGATCCTTCATCGATACCTGCTATATCAGGTGCGCCAGATCCTCCGTCATTACCCGTAAGTGCAAAACTTCCGTAAACTTTGGCCATTGCTTGCGTAATGGATGCAGGGCTGCTGAACACCTGCTGCTGGGTGACCTGATCATTAGGGGTAAGGATGAGGTTTTTTTTGCACGATATTATGCTAAAGGCTAATAAGCCTGCCGTTAACATTATTTTTATTGAAATTCTTTTCATGTTAAATTTATTATTACAAATCTAATTACAAATTTTATAAACTAAGATTTAAGCCCAACACATAAGTACGTGGCCGCGGATAAAGGTTATTATCGATACCGTTTGTTATTTCGGGATCTACACCTGTGTACTTAGTGATGATAAATACGTTCTGAACGTTCCCGGTAATCCTTAAGTCGCCTGTACTTTTAAACACTTTACCGAAATTGTAACCTATATGTACGTTGTCCATCCTGAAGAACGAAGCATTTTGAATAAAATAATCAGACAAATACTGTGGTGCGGCGAAGTTTGTTTGCAGTACATTGGATGAACCGTTTACGATACCGTTCGGGCTCAAAAAATTTGCTGTAAACCCTGTGCTCGAAGCCACATTGTTATAGGCGTAATTGCCTAAACTGGCCCTTGCCGAAAAGCCGGCGCTCCATTTTTTAACCCTAAATTCCGAGTTAAGACCAAAATATTCCTGGGGGTCAGGGCTATGATCAACGTACAGATCCGAACTGTTGATTATGCCATCCCCGTTCCTGTCAACAAATACGTTGTTTAGCGGCTTGCCGTCGGCGCCATATACCTGCTGATAAACAAAAAAAGAATTTTTAGCATATCCCACCTGGTCTATTTGGATATTGGTACCTATACCGCCGGCAATGCCGCCTTGAGGTAAACCAGGAAAATTAGGATTAGGCACCGAAGTTAAGCTGGTTATTTTATTCCTGTTTAAAGTGGCGTTTAAACCAACGCTCCATGCTACATCTTTGGTATTTATCAGCTTAGCATTAATGCTAAACTCAGCGCCTTTATCTTCCATATCGCCAACGTTGGCAACAATGGTATTGCTAAAGTTAGTGCCTTCTGGTTCATTGGTTGTAGCCAGCAAGTTTTTTGTTTTACGATAATAAACATCTAAACTACCTGTAATACGGTCATTAAGGAAACCGAAGTCAAAAGCGGCGTTAGTGGTAGCTGTTGACTCCCATGTCCTGCCAGGGTAAAAAGCGCCCGGGCGATAGAGCTGGTAATAGGTGCTGCCAAATGGATATTGTGCCGAACCGTTACTCAACGAATAGTCAGACAAGTAGTCATAATTGCCAATACCATCCTGGTTACCTGTAACGCCATATTCAAGGCGGAATTTAAGGTTTGATATGGTGTTGCTACCTTTCATAAAATCCTCATTACTGATAACCCATGCGCCGGCTACAGATGGGAAATAACCGGTACGGATGCCAGGGGCAAACCTTGTAGAAACATCCTGCCGTAAAGTACCTGTAAGCAGGTATTTACTATCATACGAATAGTTTACCCTGCCATAAACCGATGCCAATTCGCTTTTTTGCAGCTCAAAAGGAAAATTAGGGGTTGTACCAGGGTATTGCTCCCCGTTGGAAAAATAGGTTGCATAATTAAACGTAGTCTGCGAATAGGTTTGGGTAGAGTAACCTAAAACAGCGTCAACATGGCTTTTAATTGATTTAAAGTCATGCGCATAACTGAAATATCCTTCTAAAGTACTGTTGCCTTGTGTACTCTTATAGTTAGAATTTGATCCGAATTGCGTAACATCGTTTGCATCGGCTGTGCCGGGCTGTTGTGAAGCTGCAGTGGGAGGAAAATCATTAAATCCCGATCCGTTTATCCCGTCATAGTCTATATTTACGTTAGCGTGCAGGTCAGGGAAGAAATGGAATTTATAATCCAAAGCTAAGCTGGTGATAGCCCTGTAAACATTGCTCCTATTATTTTCTTCTTCTAACAAACCAAGCGGGTTCCTGGTTGCGAGGGGGTTTACAGTCTCCGGGTTACCGGGTGAAGGTGCCAAAGTTTCATAAAAGCCGCCATAGAAGCTGTTGCCTGAGTAGATCGGGTCTGTAGGGTTCATACTGGCTGCGGAACCGATAGCGCCCTGGTTAGCAAATCTTTGTTTTACCTCCGAGCCTAAAAAATTAAAATTGATCTTCAGGTGATCGGTAAATAAACTCGGGCTTAAGTTGATGTTAGCTGAATAACGGTCTAACGAGCTTGTTTTTAATATACCGTTCTCATCCGTATAGCCAACAGAAACACGGTAAGGCAGTTTACCGGTTGTACCGGAAATACTTAGGTTGTCGGTGTTACTGACAGAATTTTGATAGATTACTTTTTGCCAGTCGGTATTGTTGTTGTGTAACTGGTTTGTGTAAGTAGTATCACCCGGGGCGATCTGGTTAATAAAAGTACGGTACTGGGCTGCCGAAAGCACCGGGGCTTCTTTTGTTAGTTGCCCTACAGAAAACTGGGTATTGAAGTTAATAACTGGTTTACCGGCTTTGCCTTTTTTTGTAGTAATAATAATTACGCCATTAGATGCCCTGTTACCATAAATAGCAGCAGCCGAAGCGTCTTTTAATATGGAGAAAGACGCAATATCATCTGGATTAATTAGGTCCAACGGGCTCGCAGCGCCTGCAATGGTATTATTACTTAACGGGACGCCATCTATTACAATAAGCGGTTGATTGCTTCCTTGCAAAGAAGCACCGCCGCGAATTAGTATCTGGCTACCGGCACCGGGCGCGCCGCTATTTGAAATAATAGAAACCCCCGCAACTTTACCTTGTATTAATTGTTCTGGCGTGGTAATATCGCCGGTATTGAAATCTTTTTCGCTAACTGTTGCGATAGACCCGGTAAGGTCTTTTTTCTTCTCAGTACCATAACCGATAACTACTACTTCGTTCAATCCTGTACTTTCCGGCTGTAAAGCAAAATCAACTGAAACTGC
>JABDCF010000205.1 GCA_013288235.1 Bacteroidota bacterium
TAAAGCCAAAAAAATAATGCCCAACGGTGATAATAAACAATGCCCCTATCCACGAAAAAACCAGCCGCGCTAAGGCCTCGCCCAAAACTATGCTGTATTTTTTAACCGGTGTGGCAAAAAAGCGTTTTATAACCAGTGTTAAGCGCAGGCTAATGAATACGAAGGCAGTACCGAATACGCCGCTGCTCAACAACGAAAAGCCCAGCATGCCCGGTAATATAAAGTCGATGTATTTATATTCGCGGCCATGCACGGTTGCTTCTTTTAATTCGGCAATGGGTTGCGGCGCTGTATTGCCCCGGCTGTTGATGCGGAAAAACATCCCATCCAACAGTGATTTTAACACCCCGTCTTTTTGTGCCGAAGCAGTGGTGTACTGTACATTAAGCGTAAAATATGGCGGGGTATTGTGCCGTTGAATATCGATAATGGCATCAAGGTCGCCTTTTGAAAGGTTGGTTGCCATCTGTGCGGTCGACTGATCCTTTACAAAATGTACTACCGGTACCTGCTTTAAATGTTGATATATGGAATCGGCGCTTGTTGTATCACAAGTTTTGGCGAGGCCCACATCCACAGTTAAGCCACCGCCGCCAACGTTTGCAAACACTATGATAAATATTAACGGGAATGCCAAACTAAACACCACCGCCGAAGGGCTGCGTATAATTGAACGGAAACTGGCTAAAGCTATGGCCAGGGTTGCACGGGTATTACTATATTTTTTCATAATCTAAAAAGTCATTGGTCATTGTGTCATTGATGTTGAGCATACAAAAAACTGCTTACTGCCCACTGCAAACTGCCTACTGATTTATCCTTCCCGCCACTCCTTGCCAGTAAGGTTTATAAAAACATCCTCTAAATTGGCGAGCTTCACTTGTTTTTTACGTTCAAAGCCTGAAGCCACCAACTCATCAATAAAATGGTTGGGGGTATCGATGCCTACAATATGGCCGCCGTCAACGAAGGCTACGCGGTCGCATAGTTCTTCGGCTTCGTCCATATAGTGCGTAGTTATCACTACGGTGGTACCGGCATCACGTATCTCGCGTATCAAATCCCATAAATTACGCCTTGCCTGCGGGTCGAGGCCGGTTGTAGGTTCATCCAGGAAAATTATTTTCGGATTGTTTATAAGCGTCGTAGCGATGGAAAAACGTTGTTTTTGGCCACCCGACAGGTCTTTATATTTAGCTTTTGCTTTATCCGTGAGGGCGACTTTCTCCAGCATCTCGGTCGGCGTTTTATCTATCCCATATAGGCCGCAAAAAAGCTTGATAAGCTCTGATAGGTTTAAATTTGGGTAATAACCCGCTGCCTGTAGCTGAACGCCAATGCGTTGTTTAATTTTATCGGCATCATGATCGATAGACATCCCATCAACCATAACTTCTCCGGATGTTTTGTCGCGCAATGTTTCAATGATCTCGAGGGTTGTAGTTTTCCCGGCGCCATTAGGGCCAAGTAGCCCGAAAATTTCGCCATCATAAACCTCGAAGCTGATTCCCTTTACGGCGGCAAAATCGCCGTAGTGTTTTACCAGGTTTTTTACTGTTATAATAGGTTGTTTTGCCATGCTGTAAAATTCGTTTACTAAATTGATATTCCTGCTATTTTTTTGGCGAATGGCAGAAATATGATGATGGATGGTTTTTTTTTAAGTCTTAAGTAAAAAGTCTTAAGCCGGAAGTCTTAAGTAAGATAAAATTCAGCGTTTAACTTCGGACTTAAGGCTATCGACTTAAGTCTTATTTGATCAAGTGTCCCATTGAATGTATAATGGCATGCAAATGTTCGGCAAAATGCAGCACTAAGTGTATAATTTGTATGGCGAGTAAAGTTTTCATGATTAGCGATTGATATATACCTCAAATCTGCATACAGAATACTTTTTTGCGTAGCGCTTTTAGGCGAAGGGGGCCAAATTTCCGGTAAATGGCGGGAATTTGGCGACGAATGGGAGTAACCCGGTGAAACTTCCGAAGTTTCGAAAACTTCAGAAGTTTATAAGGATGTTATTTCATCAACTCAATAAAATCATCAAACAAATACCGGCTGTCATGTGGGCCTGGGGATGATTCGGGGTGATACTGTACCGAAAATGCTTTTTTGCCCTTTACCCTGATACCTTCGATAGATTGGTCGTTAAGGTTAACGTGGGTGATCTCCACTTTATCGGATGCACGCACAGCCTCAGGCACAACGCCAAACCCATGATTTTGTGATGTAACTTCGCAATGGTTTATGATGATATTTTTTACGGGGTGGTTCAATCCACGGTGCCCGTTAAACATTTTTTTAGTTGGGATGCCATTTGCTAAGGCTAATAATTGGTGGCCAAGACAAATACCAAACATTGGTTTTTCGGCCGCTAAAATATCTTTCACTGTTTCAACTGCATAAGGCATCGCAGATGGGTCGCCGGGGCCGTTGGAGATAAAGTACCCGGTAGGGGCAAAATCTTTTTCCATTTCTTCGAACGATGTTTTTGCCGGGAAGACCTTGGCGTAGATATCGCGGTCATCAAAATTGCGCAGGATGTTTTTCTTTACACCAAGATCAAGCACGGCCACACGGTATTTTGCATTTTCATCGCCAAAAGTATAAGTTTCGGTGGTCGATACTTTTGAAGATAGCTCCAGCCCATCCATCGATGGTACTTCGTCCAGTTTTGCTTTTAATTCTTCAATGTCCAATATTTCGGATGAAATAATAGCATTCATGGCACCTTTATCGCGTATGTGGCGCACCAACTGGCGCGTGTCAATATCTGAAATACCCACTATATTTTGTTCCTGGAAATAATCCTGGATAGACTCATTTGCCTGTTTACGGGTATAATAAATATTATAGTTTTTACATACCAACCCGGCAATTTGGATGTTGCCTGATTCAACTTCCTTATCAGCAATGCCATAATTACCGATATGTGCGTTGGTTGTCACCATAATTTGCCCGAAATAAGATGGGTCGGTAAATATTTCCTGGTAACCGGTCATGCCGGTATTAAAGCAAATTTCGCCGCTGGTTGTGCCCATTTTTCCGGCTGATTTTCCATAAAAAACAGTTCCGTCAGCCAGTAATAATACCGCCGGTAATTTGGTCAAGTAAGTCATTGTTCAAAAAAATTGAATAGTTAAAAAGCTGGTTTGCCAGGTGCGGCGCCCCGCGAAAATGTACTGAAAAATTGAAGCGAGAATCTCCCATGTTCAGGGTGCAAAAGTAGGTAAAGATTTCGGATTTCGGATGTTCGATTTCGGATTTTTATTAAATGCGGAAGTCGGAGTGTCGAATGCGGAAT
>JABDCF010000206.1 GCA_013288235.1 Bacteroidota bacterium
CGATAAAGATTTCGATATTAATAAAATGCCCCGCCAAAATAATTTTGCTTTGCTTATTGAGGGCGAAATTGAGATAAAGGAAGATGGTTATTACCTTTTCGGTTTAGATTCTGACGATGGCTCAAAGCTATTCGTCGGCAATCAACTATTGATAAATTATGACGGTTTGCACGGTAGCGGAAAAGTACAAAGTTATGAGCTGCCTTTGGCAAAAGGCTTTTATCCCATCCGTATAGAATATTTCCAAAAAGACGGCGGCCGCGACCTGAAACTAATTTACCTGCTGCCCGGCGCCAAACAGCCGCATGCTAACCCGATACCACTTGAGTTGCAGTATAACAAGGAATAATATTAACAAAATAGTTTATTTTAAACTGGCGTACGCCCTAACAGCAAATGTCCCTGCACCTTTAATTTTTGGCGGCACGGCATTAAAAACATAGCCGCTTTCGGGCAGTTTATCCAGGTTGCACAAGTGCTCAACTATCAAAATATCTGCGCCTAACAGGGTGGTATGTACCGGGCGGCTTTTTGTTGCCGTATTATCGATGTTATGGCTATCGATGCCAACCAGTTTAACTCCGCCTTCTTTTAGATACAGCGCGGCATCTTCAGTTAAATACGGATGGCCTTCAAAGTAATCGGCGGTGTTCCAATGCCTGGCCCAATTTGTATAAACCAATACGGCTTTGTTTTTTATGTCTTTGCCTTCAAAATATGCTGCACCTATAGCTGTTGCATCTTTGGCATTAATGGTAGTGGCGTTAAGCGCGGCGCATTGTTCCAAAGCAATTTGCGAAAGGTCTTTGCCGTGCTCAAAACGGTGAAACGGGCAATCGATATAGGTGCCGGTATTGGTCACCATCTCGATTTTACCGATCTGGAACTCGGTGCCTTCTTCATAAAACTGCTTTGAGTTTTCGCGGCTCAGGTAATCGCAAATTACGGGCGCGGGCAAGCCTTTGTAAGTAACAAGGCCATCAAAAATGGTGTGGCTGAGGTCGATGAGGGTTTGCATGGGATATACGATTATTCTGCCGGTTAATGCCATCGGCTGCTTTCAAGTGGTAATATTGGCGATAAATTTTTAACGGATAAAGAGGAGCGATAAAAATTACCTTGCCATGTTATTTGATTAAAGCAGATCCAATCTCAAAGTACAGAATTCTAAATATTAAGCCCTATATTAGAATTCCGAAATAAAAATAAATCTTACAAAAAATGTTCAAGCATTCTTTAATTACAGGTGTATTTCTCATCCTATCGATAAATACTGCTACGTGCGAAATCACTGATACCATCAAAACTTATTTTAAATACCGGGCCAGCTACGACTTAATTGTAAGTACACCCGACAGTGCTGATTATTATAGGCTTGTTTTTCCATCTGACTCGGGTGAAAACTTTTATGAGATAAGACAATATTATAAAAGTAGCAAGATACTGCGGGAAGGGAGGGGTCAGATTATAAACCTGAATACAGAAAATGAGCAGGTTTACCTGAAGGGAACCTGCACCACATTTTTTGAAAACGGCAAAAAAAAAAGCTTTGCACAATACGTAGACGGCGATAAGCAGGGAAATGAAACGTTTTATTTTCCCGATGGTTCGATTTACTGTATTGTAAGAGATTATTTGGTTCACGATCTTATTACAGAATCGGAAAAAGTGACTTGTTATAATAAGCAAGGAGAGAAGATATGTAGTAATGGCAACGGCATTTGGGAAAATTACGACGAGAATTTTAAACATGTGGTTTTAAGCGGCCCAGTTAAAAAGGGAAAACCTGATGGCGAATGGCATGGTTATTCAACAGTGATCGATTCAATTAAGTATATGATAAAATTCAATAATGGTAATTTTGTATCAGGCACAGGTTACGATAAAAAAGGTGTCGCCTATCCTTTTAAAACTCAGCATGAAGAAGCTAATTATACCCGTGGAATGCTGGGTTTTTTGGGGACTTTCACTGGCTATCTGAAATTGCCGGTAAACCCGGATGGCACGAAAGCTATGTTAGATACGCTTGCTGTTTCATTTGTAATTGAAAAAGATGGCCATGCGACGGAGTTTCAATCTTTAAATGTTACGACAATGGAACTTAATGACGCGTTAATCGCAGCATTTAATAAATGTAAAAACTGGTCGCCCGGACGGTATTTCGGGATACCTTACCGGTCAAAAATCGTAATGGCATTGAAACCTGTACGCAAGTATCTGGACAAAAACAAGACTGTTTGGATGGATGAACTTCCTGGCCACCAAATTATATTGGGTTTTTAACTAAAAACAGGTCAAAGAAAGTATTCTAAGTTTCGTGGTCGTTTTCATGTACGATATTCATACCCTCATGGGCTCCGCAACCGCACTCAACAACCCCTCCGCCTGACCAATGCTATTCACCCAGTTAACACTTAACCACCTAATCCACCAATTGGCCGCCTATGCTGCTTTTCGACTATTTGGCAAGAATAATTAAATATTTAAATATCAGGGCAATATAAATACACCAGCACAAACAACTAATGTTTTTTACTGTTAAAAATATCAGGCGCATTTGCTACCAGGTGCGCTGCGATCCTTGAAACAATATATTAACGAAAACTTAAAATACTACAATGAAAAATGCTACCACTATCGCAATCGTCGGCATCGTGCTGCTCATAATTGTTAACTTTTACTTTGTACTGGTCGATTTCCAGACGCTAAAACCTATTACGCACGGTGGCAAAATAATGGAGGTGCTGGCTTTTCTGGGATACCTGGCGCTTCTACCTTTTTTTATAAAGTTTCACAGAAGACGACTGTTCAAATAGGTGCTAAACCCCTACCGGCTCCACAATCTCACTCAATAAGTTTACCGCCTGGTTAATACTATTCACCCCTTCAATGCTCAGCCGCAATGTATTTTTCACCTCTTTTAAATTGCAGCGGCGCGGGTTGGCCTGTACGAAGGATAGTATTTGCCTGAAGGCATCTGTTTCAAAATAGGGCGATTGCTGGTTGGTGATGAAGTAGCCGCGCAATACATCCTTTTTAAGCGATATTTTTTCAAAGCCAACAGACTTGCCAAGCCATTGCAGGCGCATGGTGTTCAGCAGATTGTTAACCTGCTGTGTTAATGGCACGAAACAGCCATTTAGTTGCTGCTAAAAGGCCTTTGCCACAGCCGCTTTTCACGAAGCTTTTTTAGTGATTTTTGTTGACAAAATGTCTGTTAAAAAAGCCGGATGACACAGGAAAATATC
>JABDCF010000207.1 GCA_013288235.1 Bacteroidota bacterium
TTCTGTTGGTTTTCATTGTCAATTGGTTTTAGTTTATTTAGGAGATTTTACAAAATGAAGGAAATGATACCTTTTCTACGTCAAAGATTATCCTCTACAATTGATCTAATGATTTGATTTTCAAGGTCTTTTTTAGCTGCTCCAGCGTAGCAGGGCTTTTTATGCTGATTGAAAACGGCTCGTTTGGCAATACATCAATAAAATTATCCGAAAGCGTTACCTCCTCGTCGCCAAAAGTAACTTCTACACGTGGCGCGAGGGCGCTGCTGCTAAGCTTAAGCACATAATGGTCGCCTTGCCTCGAAAGGTCAGTTTGAACAGGAGCCTTAGTATATTTCAGGTCTTTTGGCCGTTTAAAGTAAAACTCATTGGTGGATAAGACAGTGCCTTTCGCATTGGTCAGTTTTGCAGTAATAAAAGTTTTTTTCAGGGTCATAGCCAATCCTGGTCAGTTCATCGTCAGGTATACTTAATGCGATGCTGCTGGAAAGCGCCTTCACACTGGTTTCTACTTTTTTCGCCCATAACACCTTGCCCTCAAAATCCATCAGTCTTACCTCCAGCGTGGCGTTTTCATTGGCGGTGAGATCGGATACGACATAAACATTGATCTTCCCATCTTCTTCATGAGGTGATACCAATACCGGTTCATAGAAATGCTTTGCCATATACATCGCGGCTTTGGGATGGCCGTAATAATCCATCGTAGCCCACGAAATTACCGGCCAGCTGTCATTAAGCTGCCAGTATAGGAAACCCATGGAGAATGGCCTGCGGCGGCGCATGGCTTCGGCATATATTTTCAGGCTTTCACCCTGCACCAGCTGGGCCAGGTAATCAAATGTGGCAAAATCGGTGGGATCTTTATACTCGGTTTTGGCGATCTTTCCTATCACCACATTGCCGTTCAGCGAGAAGTTCTTTTGATGCGCATTCATGATAGGCGACGTTACCGAACGGTCTCCGGCTTCAGTAAAGGCATCGATGGTGGCCATATCCGGGAAACCCTGGATACCGGTCTCACTCACAAAGCGATCTTTATAATTGGCCTGTTCCTCAATAGTCTTATTATTCCACCACACATTGTAATTGTGCCTGTCGCCGGAAATGAAGCTGGCCGACTGGCGTTCGAAATCTGAAGTCGGTGAACTGGAGGTATAAGGTATTTCCGGCGTGATCCTGTTTACAATGTCGGGGATGAAATAGCCGAATATCTCCAGGTAATTTGTATATATTTTTGAGGTACGCCCTGCCGCCAGTTTTGCAAACATTGCTTTAAACGCATCCGGGATCATTTCCGGGGCCGGATCTTCCAGAAAAATACTGATCTCATTATTGCCGCACCATACCGCAATGCAGGGATGGTTGCGCAGCCGCCGCAGCTGGTAATCTATCTCTTTGGCAATGTTCTCTTTTAAGAATGACGGCGGCGTAGCATTGGCGAACATAAAGTCCTGCCATATCATGATGCCCAGGTCGTCGCACATATCATAAAATTCCTGTGTTTCGTAGTAGCCGCCGCCCCACAGCCGCATCATGTTCATGTGCGCGTCGGCTGCGGTTTGCAGGAAACGGCGGTAGCGTTTGGTGGTCATCCGCGTAGGAAAATGATCGAAGGGGATAATATTAGCGCCTTTGGCAAATACCGGTATGCCGTTCACTATAAATTCAAATTTACGCCCAAGCGAATCACGGTCCCGATTCAGTATTACCGAACGCAGGCCAGATCGGGTAGAAACCATATCAGCCGCATGCCCGCCGGTAAGCAAAGTTGCCTTAAAATGGTACATATCCTGTTTGCCATAACCATTCGGGTACCACAATTTAGGATTTGCAATATCGATAGGGTAGCTGATATCATTGGTGCCTGTATGCAGGATAACAGGGTAGCTAAAAGATTTGGATTGACTGCCTTGCATATATTCTACTTTCAGGATGGTATTAGCTTTCACAGTTGAAAGCACCCTCACATCAACATTAATATGCGCGGCCTGGGTTGTGATATCGCTTTGCTGTATGCCCAGGTCTGCTATCCTTTCATCTTCCCAGCATTGGAGGTACGCCGGCCGCCAGATACCGCAGGTAACTATGTTTGGCCCCCAATCCCAGCCGCCTTCATAGGCCGCTTTGCGCACGTAGCTCTTATTACCGGCGTCGAGCATTTTGGCTATCGCGCTGGTATCCTTGCCCTCATTTTCTTCGGGGTGTGCCTTATCAAGCCGGGCCAGTTCGGGCTTAATGCGGTGAAAAACTATGGATAAAGTATTGGTTCCCTGTTTTAGGTACGATTTGATATCCACACGCCATTCGCGGAACATATTATTTGCATGTAATATCAGCTTACCATTCAAAGAAACATCAGCAATAGTGTTCAGGCCTTCAAAAACAAGGTCGATATGTTTATGCTTAAGCAGATTTTGATCGGCAGTGATTGTTTTGCGGTACTCCCAGTCTGCATCGGATACCCATTGCACTTTTTTTTCATTGTCGCGATAGAAGGGGTCGGGTATCAGCTTATGGTCCAGCAGGTCGGTATGGACCAGGCCCGGCACCGTGGCGCTGCGCCATTCGGCCAGTTCAGGTTTCGAGCCACTGTATTCATGAAATTCCCAGCCGCTTTCGAGCGGTATCTTTTGTGTTTGCGCCAAAGCCGGCCCGCATAATAAAATGCAGGCAGTGATGATTTGTAGTATTTTTTTCATATTCCGGAGTTTATAATTATTATACAATTTTATCCGGTTTGTGAAGATCAGGAGTGCCACTTTACATAAATAAAAGTGGTACTATGCAAGTTATGGTGCCACTCGTAAATTGAGGCTTAGTCTGAAGTCGAAAGTATAGGGCGCTCCGAGAACCGCGTGCGGACGGAACAGTAAATTTATCCCGCTTTTTTACTGATAAAATAATGTATCTTAATTTCATTGCCCTTAATTTCAATAAATCCATATTTTGCTTCCCTATAAGGGGGTATATCTTTTTTAAAGCCTATTTGTATGCGGTTCTCAGTATGAAAGGTGCAAATTTGATAATCGGACGATAGATGCTGCTGTAATTCAATGTCAAATTTGTCTTTAAACGTGTAAACCGGTTTAAAGACGCCATTATTTATGATTCCAATTTTAACGCTGTCTTTTGTAATTATTACCCTTTCTTTTTTTTCGTCAAGCCGAAATTCAATATGACGGAAATTATAAATGTGATACAAAATGCCCTTAGTTACGAATG
>JABDCF010000208.1 GCA_013288235.1 Bacteroidota bacterium
TCAGCATACAATTATAAATTTGAACTTTAACAACTGGTTTAATGAGGATTAACGCGGTAATAATTGATGACGAAGTAAATAATATCGACAACCTGACCTTGTTGCTTGCCAGGTATTGTCAGGAGGTTGATGTTGTAGCTACGGCGACATCGGGCGAAGAAGGTAAACAAACTTTGCAGGGTTTTAAGCCCGACCTGGTTTTCCTTGACATCCAAATGCCTGGTAAAACCGGCTTTGATATGCTCAGGGAATTAAATGAAATCGATTTCGAAGTAATATTTGTAACCGCCTACGACAAATTTGCCATCCAGGCCATGAAGTTTTCGGCGGTGGATTATTTGTTAAAGCCTATCAATGTTGGGGAGTTGCAATCGGCTGTTGGGCGTGCCCAAAAGCGTCACCGGTTAAAATTGCAAAATAACCAATT
This sequence comes from Bacteroidota bacterium, assembly GCA_013288235.1. Lineage (GTDB taxonomy): Bacteria > Bacteroidota > Bacteroidia > Sphingobacteriales > Sphingobacteriaceae > Mucilaginibacter. The sequence goes on from JABDCF010000208.1 coordinate 428, forward strand.
GGAAAACCTCATCAGCCTGATCCGGTCGCAGCAAAATAAGGAAGAGCACCGCATAGGATTAACGACCTTGAAAGAAACCCGCTTTGTGAAAACAAGCCAGGTGACCAGGTGCGAAGCATCAAATAATTACACTACATTTTACCTGGATGGCGGCGAACAAATTTTAGTAAGCAAACCCATTTACGAGTACGAAGAGTTATTAACCGGGTACGAGTTTATCCGTTGCCATCAATCGCACATCATTAACAAGGCTTTTGTTAAAAGCTGGATGAAAGAATATGGCGGATATATTCTTTTATCTGATGGTACCGAAGTGCCTGTTTCGCGCAATAAAAAGGATGCGGTGAAAGAATTTTTAAAGATTTCATAAAGCTAAAGTGATTTTATTTCCCTAATATTCAATCGTTTAATATTTATTTCAATTATATTCTATAAAATCTATAGAAATTATAGTTTTAATCTGTATGTTTGTATCAACAAATCGTTCTTTATATGTACTTATCCAGAAAGACTGAGGGAAAGGCCCTTTGAAGTCTTAGCAACCTGTTTAGGTCCAAAGTTATAAGTAGCAAGTCCAAAGTCAGAACGTGATTTTTCTGATTTAAGACTAAAGACTTTTGACTTCAGACTTGAAACAAGGTGCTAACTCCTGCTCCGCTAACGCGGAGAAAGATAATGTGAACCCAACCCTCCGGTCCAGATAAGTGATTAAATAGTTTTTTTATAAAGTCGCGTGACCGAGAGGATAGGTGGGAGTCTGCAAAACCCCAAACGGCAGTTCGAATCTGCCCGCGACGTCTAATCTCATTGCTGATCTCAATTTTCCATTTTCGCTTTATTGGTTATAAGTAGGAAGGGTGCCCTTAACCGGGCCCTTTTTGTATTTATTGTATCCTCACCTGGTAAAATGCGTAAAACTACGTATGGTTGATACGTAAAACCACGCATATAACACGGTGAAAATACCCTCCAAATACCGTTAAAAAACGGGACAAATTGTAATTACTTACCGCTAATTTTAGGTGCCTGATTAATTAGATCATGCACTGTTACCTGAACCTTATCTCAATGGCTTGTAAGCCAGATTGTTGAAACAGAAGTTAATAATGCCTAAGAGTATGATATGCCCCTTAATTGGGGCTGCTCATAATAAAATGGCACAAACCCCTCATCCGCCAGCTCGCAACTTACCAGCATTGATGTAAAAGTTACATTGCCAAAAATATTGGCTATCGCGGTATCGGCGGCATCACGACCCGAGGCAATTTTAATAAGGCCGTTGAGCGGTACAAGCTTCGTAGCATCAAATAGTACCCAATGCTCGCCAATATAAGCTTCAAAGCAGGCGTGGAAATCGGCCGGTTTTAGTTGCCAGGCATAGCCTGTAAAATAACGGGCGGGTATGGTTAAAGCGCGGCAAAGGGCTATGCCCAAATGGGCAAAATCGCGGCAAACCCCAGCCTGTTCGGTTACAGTATCAAAAGCTGATGTTTGTGAATTGGTTGACCCGCTAAGGTATTGCACATTTTTATGTATCCAGTCGGTGAGCGTTGCTACCTTTTCAAACGGATTATTAATATGGCCGAAAAGGTTATTGGCAAGCCGGTAAAGCTTGTCCGACTGGCAGTATCGGCTTGGATAGAGGTAAGGAAGAACAGTAACATCCATTTTGGCTACCTGGATCTCGTCAATTTGGGTGTAATCTTTTATTTCACAATAATTGTCGATGGTAGCCTTGTAAGTAACTTTAATAGAGCTTCCATCTTCAATTTCAAAGCGCATCAGCCTGTTTTCACTTTGCGCCGATACCAGTTCCTCTACTTTTATGTAAGGGGCGATATTAAATGTTTCGTTAATAACAGTTTGGTGCGGTGTGCGCAAGGCATGTATATTTAATATAATAGTCCCCGCAGAACGCGCCGTATATTCCATTTCAGTGAGGACATTGAATTTCATAGGTGTTTGTTGTTGTAATGTTGTAACATTGGAAGGTTAGAAAGTTGTAATGTTGTAAAGTTGCAAGGTTTGTAATAGCATTACCTGACCAAAAGGAATTAAACTGCTACTGTGCCCACGGCAAACTGCCTACTGCAAACTGCTACTCCACCTTATTCAAGGCTACGTCCATCCAGTCCTCGGATATATGTTCAAGGGCGGCTTTTAGTTCTTCAGCCCATTGGGTTGAGATATATTCCAGGTCTTTTTTATCGTACCGTTTTTCAATGATGTGGAAACTGTCCTTTTTATAAATAGCTACATCAATAGGGAAATCAACATTATTTGAGCTCACCCTTGTCGAATCGAACGAAAGAAACCCGGTTTTCAGCGCAAGCTTTAAACTCGAATTTTCATCCAGTATCCGGTTTAGTATAGCCTTGCCATGCCCCGAGTTACCAATAATTACATATGGTGCGCCTTGCCCAAGTTCCACCCAATTGCCTTCGGGATATAAAAGGAACAACTTATGCTCGTCATCATCTTTAAGTTGCCCGCCAATTATCGTGCTCAGGTCAAACTTAAACCCTGCTTTCTCTAACGATTCTTTATCCTCTTTCGCCACCCTTTTTACCTGTTCACCAAAAGCATTCACTGCTTTATATAGCTTGTTATATTCGGTGGTTTCCAATAATTCATTAAAGTAAACAACCGCTTTATCCCTTACTGATCTTAACCCGCTGGTCATGATAAAAAGCGAAAAATGGTCTTTTTGTTCTATTGTGATCTTCTTTTTTATAGTGATCTCAGTTCCCGATGTTATGCGCGTGTCGGCAATGGCTAAT
>JABDCF010000209.1 GCA_013288235.1 Bacteroidota bacterium
TTATAGCGGATAGGGATAACCATATCTTATGCATTCCGCGAACTAATAAGTTCACTTATACTAAACAAGGTCAAACTGTAAATAATTGATAAATTATGGGATACGTAGCAGTAAAGGGCGGCACCGAAGCCATACACAATGCCAGCGAACTGGCGGAGTTTTATCGGATAAAAGGCGATACCACCCCAATTGATATTAAGCAGATACGCGCACAAATGCGGCTGGCAATTGATAAAGTAATGGGCGAGGGAGGCATTTATGCTCCCGAATATGCGGCAATAGCCTTAAAGCAGGCCGAGGGTGATGTTTTTGAAGCAGCTTTTATTTTAAGGGCATTCCGCACAACGTTACAGCGTAATTTCTATTCGGAAATGATCAACACGCGGGAAATGTTTGTAAAACGGAAAATATCATCTTCTTTTCGTGAAATACCCGGTGGCCAAATATTAGGCCCAACCCGCGACTATACCCAACGCACGCTGGATACTGCCAAAGCAACCGAAACAGTTAACCATATAAAAGAGTTTTTAGCTGAATTTGATGCGAAAATAGATCCCGAAAAGCTCGAGAGCATCAGCAGTTTTGGTAAAGTAATTGATATTTTAAAAAATGAAGGCTTGCTTAAGCCTGTCGATAATAACGAAGACCGCAGGATAACAGATATTACCCGCGAAGCTATTAAATTCCCGGCGCCGCGTTCGGCAAGGTTGCAGATGATGGCCCGTGCCGAAACCGGCGGCCTTATGGCTTTGGGCTATAGCAGTCAGCGTGGTTTTGGCAGTGTACACCCCACAGTAGGTGAATTGAGGTACGGCTCAATCCCGGTACGGGTAAAAGATGCGTCTGGCAGAACAAGGTACATCGGCAAAATTGAAGTTACCGAGTGCGAGATGATTACCGGTAGTAAGCCCGGCAAGAAAAATACACCACCTTATTTTTCAATTGGATATGGTTTGTGCTTTGGGCATAACGAAACCAAGGTAATATGTATGAGCACGCTTGACAGCGCCATGCGCCGGCCCGAACTGGGCGCACCGGCAAACGACCAGGAATTTGTGCTGTACCATACTGAAGGGGTAGAGGCTATGGGCTTTACCAACCACCTTAAGCTGCCGCACTACGTTACCTTCCAGTCGTTACTAAGTAACACCCGCGCGGCTGTTGAACGGAATAAAAAAGCAAATCTTGAGGCAGAATCATGGGCGCAACTGCGGTTGGTTTAACAAAAGAAATATGATCGAAAACAAAAAATATATCAATAAGTACAATTTTGCTTTCATTGATGAATCGACAAAAAAGGAGATAAGGCGTAAGCTTTTGAAAGCGGTGGCCCTTCCCGGCCACCAGGTGCCGTATTCTTCGCCCGAAATGCCTATCTCGCGCGGCTGGGGAACAGGGGGATTGCACATTACCCTGGCCATTATAGGTAAAGAGGATATATTCAAGATCATTGACCAGGGCAGCGATGCAAGCGTGAATGCCTGTAATTTACGCGAGTTTATACAGCTGATGACAGGTGTTGAAACTACTTTTGATACCGCCGAAGCCACACTGGTTCAAACACGCCACCGAATTACTGAAGAAGAACTGACCGAAAAACAGATTATCGTTTTCCAGGTGCCGCTGCCGGAGCCATTGCGGATGGTGGAGCGTTATGAAAATAAGACCCTGCAAATGCATGCCGAGGCCGATTATTCAAAAATGTGGGTATCCTTATATGAGTCGTATGTGCGTTATGGCGCAATTATGCAAGGGTCGGGTTACCCGGTTATGGTGAATGGCCGTTACATTATGTCGCCATCGCCTATACCGCGCTGGGATACGCCAAACCTGCACCAGGCCAAAACGCTGTTTTTGTTTGGCGCAGGCCGCGAAAAACGTTTATATGCTGTACCACCCTACACCGATGTTGAGCCGCTTGAATTTGAAGACGTTAATTTTGAAATAGAAGATTTTGCCGATGCGGCCTGTTATAAAACCGGCTTCAAAAAGGCTTTCCTTGACGAATTATATGCCGATGACGGATCGCGCAAATACGTGATCAGCGACAGCAATTTCCTGGATAAGATAAGTGAAAACCAGGAAACCAATCAATACAACAATCAATACATCGACCAACTGGAAGCATATGACCTGGAACGAGGATAACTGGTTGCTGCGCGTGCGCAACCTCACAAAAATATACGGCGACCCGAATGATAATACGCTTGCCCTTACCGGCCCCGCGTTTAACAGTAATATTTGCCCCGAAACAGATAGTATCGTGGCATGTGCCGACATCAGTTTTGACCTATACCCCGGTGAAGTGCTGGGTATAGTTGGCGAAAGCGGATCGGGCAAAAGCACAGTAGTTAAAATGCTGTACTTCGACCTTGAGAAAACAGGCGGAGCGGCATGGTTAACACCCTATCAAGATGGTGGGGTAAATATATTGGAAGAGTCCAACCAGCGAAAACGCTATATCCGCAACAACCTGATGGGCATGGTGTATCAAAACCCCCGCGACGGGCTAAACTTCGGCTTTTCATCGGGTGGTAATATTGCAGAGAAGCTCATCATGTCTGGCAATATGCATGTGGGCAAAATCCGCGAAAGATCGTCAGACCTGCTTAATAAAACCGAAGTCCCTATCCAGCGCATGGATGACCGCCCCGGAACATTCAGCGGTGGCATGCAGCAACGCGTGCAAATATCAAAAGCTATTGCCAATAACCCGCCTCTTTTGTTTTTGGATGAAGTGACCACCGGCCTGGATGTATCCGTACAGGCTAAAGTACTCGACCTGATCCGTGAACTTCAAAACGATCTTGGTATCGCGATGATCGTGGTTTCGCATGAATATTCACAGTTATTGGTTAGCTCATTATTATAGTTTAAGTTTTTAATATCGAAAATAACACCCGGAAGCAAGTCATGAATATATTAGAAGTAAATGATCTGAGTAAGATATTTCATCTGTACATCCTTCATAATAAAAAGATAGAAGCGCTTAAGCAGATCAATTTTACCATGAAGGAAGGTGAAATAATCGGGCTGACGGGTAAATCGGGTTCGGGCAAGTCAAGCCTGATGAAGTGCATTTACCGCACCTACCTGGCCTCGTCAGGCGAGATTATTTATGCATCACGTTCAGGGAATATCGACATGGTTAAGGCCGACGATCATCACATAATTGAACTCCG
>JABDCF010000210.1:0-2836 GCA_013288235.1 Bacteroidota bacterium
TGTTTCTATAAGTTTTTTTGACATCTCAAGTATTCTTATCACCTGTTCTCGTTTCACACTTTCAAAATCTTCTAAAAACGTTTCTATTGAGTCGCCCGTTTCAAGGTAGTCAAATAAATTTTTGATCGGCACCCGGGTACCAAAAAAAACGGGGGTGCCGCCCATGATTTCCTTATCGATATTAATTACCCTATTATTCATTGTGTTTTGATTATAATCAAATTTACAATAATTAAAATGATCATTGGGTAATTGATTTCCTAATTTTACCTTTTCAATAGGACTAACTTGATTTAAAATGCTCATTATAAGCATTAAGAGATGTTTTACAAAAACAAGTTACTGCTATATACTGTTACTATTCAAAACGCTACCGCTATGAAAAAGATAACATCAATAATTGTACTTGCAGCAATGTTTGCTGTATTGAGCATGGGCTGTGCGCCGCCGCACCATTTGGCCCCGCCGCCGCCACCAGGCCGGTAAGTAATTTTGATTTCACCGATTATCATTCGATTACACCGATTTATTCGCGCAATCCTACACTAATCGGTGAAATTATTTTGCAAAAATCGGTGAAATTATTTTACAAAACCTCTTTCCAGGTACTGCTATCCTTTAGCATTACTTCCCTTAGCAGCCTTATTTGCGGCATACCGTGCGCCAACACTTCATCATGGAATTTTTTTAGTGAGAAATTAGCGCCTTCCTGGTTTTTATAATCGACACGCAGTTTCATGATCTCAAGTTTGCCTATGGTATAAAACAGGTAACCCGGATCAAACGTTCCGCGCAAAGCTTCCTGGTACGATGGTTTTTCACCCTGGTACCAGTTGTCCATAAAAAATTTGGTAGCATCCTTTAAATTCATACCCTGGCAATGGGTTTTTATGGAAACACATAAACGGCATAGGCGTAACAGGGCATCACCTGTTTGTGCCAGGCGGTATTTAGCGGCAAGTACGGTATCGCCATTGTGGCCATAGCCTTCATCGGCCATCATTTGCTCGCAGTAATGCGCCCAGCCCTCGATATAAGCGTAGCTGCCGAATATTTTCTCTATCCGGGTAGCCTCGGAAGCATTTAAATGTAAAAACTGTGTGTAATGGCCCGGATAGGCTTCGTGGATGGTCACGTTATCGGTAGTGTAATAGTCAAACTGCCTTAACCAATCCTCCTTTTGCTGCGCGGTCCATTTCGGATCTACCGGGGTAATGTAGTAGTAGGCCTCTGTAGCTTTAGTTTCAAATGGTCCGGGGTCATCGTTTGAAGCTGTACTGGTGGCGCGTGCATATTGAGGCGTTTCCTGAACTTTTAAATTAACCGTTGCCGGCATGGATACAATGTTTTTATCGGTAAGGAACTTACGTATGGCCTCCACATTTTTACGCACATCCGGCACAAGGTTTTCGGCAGTTGGGTGGTCTTTTTGCAGGTCATGGTAAACATCCACCGGTTTTTTATTCGGGTTAATGGTTTTTGCAGCAGCGTTAAATACGTCCTGTTGTTTCTTTAACTCTTTAAGGCCGATTTCCAATATTTTTTCAGGTGATAAAGTGATCCCCTCGCTATAAAGCAACATCTTTTTGTAGCTGGTTTCGCCAATGGCATATTTGTTATTGGCTTTTGGTAGCTTTTCTTTGGTAAGCCATGCTGCAAAGCCATTAATGGCATCTATGGCGGTTTTATTGGCAGCGTTGAAAGCTGCCATAAGGGTGTCGTTTTTAACACCTTTTAGGGCTACTTTCAGGTCGCCGCCTAAAAAATCTGTTGTGCCTTTGGCTATGTCTATCGCTGTTTCAACGTAGGGCTTCGCCAGTGTATCTTTTAAATTTAGTTTTGCTGCCGCGAATACTTTAGGGGCGTTGTTTTCAATAGCAATGATAGATTTTATCCTGTCCTCAATTGGAGCGAAGTTCCGCTTGATATAAATGCTCACATCTACAGCGCCGGCATAGGTCATGGGGTTACGGTTGTAGGCGCCCATATCCTCAAAACTCAATATCTCGTTCTTTATGGCCGACCGCAAAATCCTGTAATCATAAAACATTTTAGGGCTAAGGGAGGCGGTATCGGTTGCCGCAAGTTTTTGATCGAAATCTTTCAAGCGGCCCAACTCTTTGCCCAACGATTCTTTGCTCATATCCGTTACCTTGCCATCGTATTGGTGATAGCCAAGCGCTACGCCGTTTGCAGGCCTCCACGCTAAGTAACCGGTAAGATAGTCGTCTGAGAGTTTTTGGAAGGCTGCATCGCCTGATACGCTGCTTGGCGCAGGTTTATTTTGCCCGCAGCCAAAAAGAACAGCAACAGGGATAAGCAAGTGAACAATTTTTTTCATTATACAGGTAATTGGTTAGCCGAAGATAGAATTTTATTTTTATTTGGTCGTCGGTTCAGCCCTTGATAGCTATAAGGATTCCCCATCGGTTGAAGGTATATTAAAAATTTTAAGGTTTGTATTAATCCTTTTCAATTAAAACACATCAAACATACAAACACCGCCGATTGGTAAGTCTCCCCAACCGGGGGAGATTTAGAGGGGGCCGATGTTGAAATTAAATTTTAGAGCCATGAAAAAGAGAAATTTTGTATTTGCATTAATAATAGCCGCTTTTGTGTCAGTTACTTCAGGATGTTATGTTGGATATGGTTATCATCACCATCATGACCATTATTATAGGGGGTATTAATTGGAAGCGGAGTAACCGGACAATCGTCCTGATAATTTTATAATAAAAGGCCATTTGCACTAGCGGATGGCTTTTCTACAGTCTTCCTGTACTATCACACTTTGATCTCTCAACTTCAACGCCAAAGGGAAGAATTCAATTTC
>JABDCF010000210.1:2846-3172 GCA_013288235.1 Bacteroidota bacterium
GTTAATTAAATGTAAATCAATAGGGTGAAATTGTAACCAATAAAAAAATGATTTTAAGTTTGAAGTGATTTTTTCACTATAATTGTATCAAATAACTATAAAATCATGTTAATTCGATTTTCAGTTGAGAATTTTCTGTCTTTTAAGGACAGGGTTCTATTTTCGATGATTCCCGGCAAAAGCCTATTAAAACCTCTTCATAAATCGCATTATGTAAAGGGAATATCTACATTAAAAGCGGCGGTCATATTTGGGGCGAACGCTTCTGGAAAATCAAATCTCGTAAAAGCAATCGCTTTTGGAAGGAATTTAATATTAAAGGGCAC
>JABDCF010000211.1 GCA_013288235.1 Bacteroidota bacterium
ACCTTCATCATGTATTAGCAGACACCACATTGATGCACCAGGTATGGTTGAATTTATTATCAAATGCATTAAAATATTCTTTTAAAAAAAAGAAGCCTGTTATTATCATAAGCTCGGAGGAAAAAAACGGGGAATTGATCTATTCTATAGCTGATAACGGCGTTGGGTTTGATATGCGGTACGCGCATAAACTATTCGGCGTATTTCAGCGGCTCCACGATGCAGACGATTTTGAAGGGACCGGCGTCGGATTGGCATTGGTGCATAGGATAATAACCAAACAAGGCGGCAAGATATGGGCAAAAGCAAAAGTTGCAAAGGGCGCCACTTTTTATTTCAGTTTACCCCAAAAAAATTAATTAAATAATTTATTATGGATAATATAGAAGTCGATATTCTTCTGATAGAAGACAACGCAAATGATGCAGAGCTTGCCATAATGGCATTACAAAAAAATAATGTTGCAAAGCATATTATTCATTTAAAAAATGGCGCGGCTGCGCTTGACTTCCTCTTTGGACAAGGCAGCTATAAGGGCAGAAACATTAACAATAAGCCAAAAGTAATACTGCTCGATCTTAAAATGCCCAAAGTGAGCGGCCTTGAAGTGCTGGAAAAATTAACATCAAATGAACTGACACAAAAAATCCCGGTAGTGGTGCTTACCTCTTCAAAAGAGCATCCTGATGTGGAAAAAGCTTATGCGCTTGGCGCAAACAGTTATATAGTTAAGCCTGTAGATTTCGAAAGTTTTCGCAAAGTAGTTAATGACCTGGGCATATACTGGCTGCTGGTTAATCAGCCATTATTGTAAAAGTACTATAGATTAAACTAAATGAGACAAACAGTAAAAATACTTCATCTTGAAGACCTTTCATCTGACGCAGAACTGATAGAAAGCGCGTTAAAAAAAGCAAAAATAAATCCCGAAATACTGGTTGTACAGAACAAAAGAGCCTTTGTAAAGGCGCTGAATAACTTTTCATACGACATCATACTGTCTGATCACTCACTTGCCTCTTTTGATTCGCTCGAGGCTATCAGGCTGGTAAAAAAAGCCGGTATTACCGTTCCGTTTCTTTTAGTTACAGCCACCATGACAGACATATTCGCGGCAAAGGCAATGAAAGAAGGCGCCTGTGACTATATCCTTAAAGACCGTTTGCACAGGTTGCCTTCGGCTGTTATAAACTCCATTGAAAAACACCGTTTGAAAGAGGAACAGTTGGCTGCGCATGAACGGTTAGCTTTTCATATAGAAAATACGCCGCTGGGATTTATTGAGTGGGACAGTCAATTGCACATAAAAGTATTATCGAAACGTGCAGAAGAAATTTTCGGATGGAGGCTGGAGGATTTTTCGGCGGACGGTAGAAGGTTATAGCCAGGTTTACGCCGACGATTTGCCTGTTGTTGTTAAGGCATTGGAAGATTTAAGAACCGGCCTCGTTAAAAGAAATACTACGCAGCATCGTAATGTAACTAAAGATGGAACGGTAATATGGTGCGAATGGTTTAATTCCGTTTTAAAAGATAAAGAAGGTAACATAGTCACCATCATGTCGTTGGTACAGGATATTACTGAAAATAAGATAGCCGAAGAGAAATTGAATAAAGCCAACCGCCTTTATTCCTTTATCAGCCAGATTAATCAGAGCATTGTGCATGTAAAAGACGAAAATGCACTTTTTAAAAATGCCTGCCGCATTGCGCTCGAATTTGGAAAATTCAAAATTGCCTGGGTAGGTATATTCGGTAACGAAGACAAAACAATTACCAAAGTTGATCAAACAGGTGTATATGTCGATGCCATTGATAAATTCAAGGATGAGCCACTGGAGGTCAATGGTCCACAGGAGTACGTGCTAAAAAGCGGCAAATATTACATATGCAACGATATTTTGAATGAGCCTGACCTGGTGAACTGGAAACCATTCGCCATTAAACAGCGGGTTTGTTCATGCATGATCCTGCCGGTCAAAAAGTCGGGGCAGGTTATTGGTACTTTTAACTTATTTGCATTTGCGGCTAATTTTTTCAATAAAGAAGAAATAACGTTACTACTTGAAGTTACAGCCGATATATCTTTTGCACTTGATGTTTTTGAAAAGGAAAAAGTGCACCGCTATACCGAGGAATTGTTAATTCAAAATGAAAAGCTTTTTAGGGCGCTGATAGAAAAAAGTACGGATATGATAACGCTTTCTACACTTAAGGGAGGGGTATTATATGGCAGCCCTTCAATTACCAATGCGCTGGGGTACACTTTAAAAGAATATGGTAGCAAATCTGCGCTTGATTTCATCAACCCGGACGATGTTCATGCCTTTATTTACAACAGAATTGATATATCAAAAACCCCGGGCAAATCATTTTATTATCAGCAACGGCTGCTGCATAAAAACGGTACCTGGCTGTGGTGCGAAGGTACTGATACCAATATGCTTGAAGATACCGGCATTGGGGCCATCGTATCGAATTTCCGGGATATTTCTGAACGGAAACTTGCTGAGGAAAATCTTTTGCAGAGCGAAACAAGATTAAAAGAGGCGCAGGCAATAGCCCATATAGGTAATTTTGAAATTGATTTTTCAAACCGTTCAGAGGTCTGGTCTGATGAAATGTATAAGATAGTTGGCTTGGTCAAAGGTGAAGTGACACCATCCACGCAATTATTTTTATCATTTGTTCACCCGGATGATTTTATGACTGTACAAAAAGGGTTTGAGGAATGTACAAAGATATTTCAAAACTCCACTTTTGATTTTAGGTTTATCCGCAAAGGTGGCATAATGAGGTATGGTTATACCCAAGCGACGTTTGAATTTGATAGGAACCAAAATCCTATCCGGCTTTTCGGGACATTCCAGGATGTTACGGAAGTTAAACTGGGCGAAATAGAGCGCACAAAAATGGTTAATGACCTTATGCGTCGGAATACAGAATTAGAGCAATTCGGTTATATGATTTCCCATAACCTGCGTGGCCCTGTAGCTAATATTATAGGTGCATCAAGCTTATTAAACGATTCTGGGTTAAGTACAGAAGACAAAGAAATACTCAACGAAGGGATCAATGTATCCGTTATGCGGCTTGACGACGTTGTAAAAGA
>JABDCF010000212.1 GCA_013288235.1 Bacteroidota bacterium
TAATGAAATCAACGTTTAAAATGGCTGCGGAGTTAGCTGGTGAATTAGGCCTAAATAATGAAGCTGCCCATTGGAAAAAAATATTGTTGGAGTTTGGTGATTTCGCAGTTAGCCCAAATAACGAATTAATGTTTTCGCCAACAATGGCCTATAATCAATCGCACCGGCATTTTTCACACATGATGGCAATCCACCCACTTGGATTAATTAAATGGGAGGATGGCGGAAAATCGCAGCGTATCATAAAAAATAGTATTCATTTGTTGGATAGCATTGGCCCGGATTACTGGTGCGGCTATTCATATGCATGGCTGGCAAATATGAAAGCAAGGGCTAAGGACGGCGACGGCGCGGCAAAAGCCCTGACGATATTTGCAAAAGCTTTTTGCTCAATAAACAGTTTTCATTTAAATGGCGATCAAACAAAATCAGGTTATTCAAAATATCAATACCGCCCCTTTACACTCGAAGGGAATTTTGCATTTGCAGCAGGTTTGCAGGAAATGCTGATACAGAGCTATGCCGACTTTATAGCCATTATGCCAGCAATACCTGCGACATGGAATAATGTTTCTTTTGAAAATCTGCGTACCGAGGGCGCCTTCCTGGTGAGCGCTACCAGGAAAAATGGCTTTACTTCATTTATTAAAATAAAAAGTGAGATGGGAGGGAAGTGTATAGTGCAAACGGATATTCCTCCAGGTCAGATAAAAGTAACAAGCAGGTCATTGCCAAAAATTACCCGGGGTAACGATGGGAAAACATACATTGAAGTTGAATCAACGCCCGGTGAAGTTATTTATATCCTAAATAAGCAAAAATGATTCCTGGTATTTTCATAGAAACACCCCGGTTAATATTAAGGCAGTGGAAAACATCCGATCATGCGCCTTTTATAAAATTAAACCGGGATAAAGATGTAATGGAGTTTTTCCCGTCAGTAAAAACTAAGGAAGAAACATTGGCGCAAATAGAAAGGCTCAGCCAGGACATAACCCGGCAGGGTTACGGTTTTTTTGCTGTGGAGCGAAAAGATAGCCATGAATTTATAGGCTTTACCGGTTTAACGCACCCCGGTTTCGAAAGCTATTTTACACCTTGTCTTGAAATAGGCTGGCTCTTAAGCAAAGCAAACTGGGGTTTTGGCTTTGCCACCGAAGCGGCCATAGCTTGCCTGGCGTTTGGGTTTGATACCCTTGGGCTGGATGATATATATTCTTTTACGTCCATCCACAATAAAAAATCGGAAAACGTAATGATAAAAATAGGGATGGCAAAAGATGGCGAGTTTGAACACCCCTTAATGAAAGACGGGCATTTTTTAAAGAAACATGTGCTTTATAAATGTTCGGGATAAAACAAGTGATGCTGCTCAAGCAGTATCCCAATTATATATAAACTAATCATCTATCCGCCAGCGAGAACCTGACGGAAATAGCTTCCTGAATTACCGCAAGCCTGCCGCAAACAATGCCAGGCCGCCATTTAGGTGATTTTTTTACTATTTTGAGTAATTGTTCATCGCAACCATATCCTATTCCTTTTATTACTTTAACATTGGTTATTAAACCATCTTTATCAATTGTAAAAGCAACTTCAACTGTTCCTTCAATATTATTATCAATCGCTTTTTCGGGATAAACTATGCTTTGCTTAATTTGCTTAATAAATTTTTCATTGCCGCCAATAAATTCCGGATATAGTATTGAGCCTAAAGGCATATTATCAAAACCCCTATCATTGGTTACCTCAACCCGAAAGGCAGGGATTTTTTTCGGATATTTTCTTGGGGCTTTGATCTCAATTGGGCTTAAAGAATTAATTTCGACCACTTTTGGCTGTGGCAAATAAATAACTATAAACCTGCTGCCTTTATTTGGGAAAGGGATGTCGACGTATCTTAAATCAACAATTCTTAGCGTATCGTAAGGTTTGGCCCCTTTTAATTCAAAAAAGCCCGTAGCATCTGTTTTAGTAATAATTTTATAGCCAACTGGGAAAAATTCATTCTGTAGTAGCCCAACTTCAATGCCTTTAGCTGGTTTGCCATCAGCATTATAAATTATTCCACGTAAATTAATGGTGTCCTTATTTACTGTGATGCTATCTTTATGGTTGTCTTTAATTTCAGGCTGGTTTAACCTTGTTTGTGCAATTGCTTTTAATTGGATAGAGAAAATAAATAACAGTGTAATTATCTTTTTCATGGACTTATTTGTGCGTTTCAACGCCTTTAAGGTAGCTATGACTAATTAAGAAACGCGTAAAGTTGCCTTATACTGATTTTACCTTTGCGAAAATATATTTATCGGCCTCAGCAAAATAACATCAAATTGAAATGGCTTTGTGCCGTCCTCAAAATTAAGAATAGAAGACAGATCGCTATACAATGAATTTGCAGGCGGCTGATACGGTTTCCCGGTGCCATCTGCGTTAGGTAAATTACAACCGGCCTCCAAATCTAACAATACGGGCAGTAAATAAGGCTTGCTGCTAACCGACCTTCCGTTCAGGAGCGGAGATATCCAATTTCCACTCGTGGATACAATCACCCTGGTTAATATTTTTTTATAGGTTGTGGAACGGTTGAGCCACTTGAAAAACACACACCTTTAACATCTCCAAGGGAATCAATATAAAATTTTACAAATAATGCTGCCACAAAGCAGGTATCAGTCCCTTTACCCTTTATCCCGTTAAAAAAGCTATTGCTCAAAAATTTATTTAATTCTTTTTCGCCTTTTTTGTACTGAGCTTCCTGCAAGTTTGGTTGGGCACATAACACAGATGGCATCAATAGCACAGAAAATAATAAAAATTTAAAGATGACCTGTTTCATTCGTTCGGGTTATTATTAGTACTGCACTTCGTTCCTTTTAGATTATCCGGGATTGAATAGCTATCAAGAAGCACAGAATCCCATGCCAAGTACCCCACGCAAACTAATTTTCAAGGTTTTTTCTTTTTTAAAGTATCGGCTGGTATGTTTTCATAATCAGTTAGTCCGGGATTCTTTTCGGTATTTTTTAGCACA
>JABDCF010000213.1 GCA_013288235.1 Bacteroidota bacterium
CTGGGTAATGCCGGGCACCTATCGGTTAAAGCTTACGGTTGATGGAAGAAATTTTGTGCAAACAATAACCGTTAAAATGGATCCGCGTGTAAAAACACCGGTTGAAGAGCTACAAAAGCAATATGACCTTTCGGATAAATGCTATAGTGCATTAAAAACAGCTATGGCTGAATCAGAGAAACTCGAAAATTTAAAAACACAGGCAGAAAAATTACTGCCCAAGGCAAGCGGCGACTTAGCTGTTGCATTAAAAAACACGATTGCTGATGTCACAAAACTGGAAAATGGCGGCGGAGGAAACCGCTCGGAGAGTTTAAGAGGCTTAAGGGCCAGCCTATTGGGCCTTATGAATTTAATGCAGGAAAGTGATATGCCGGTTACGACACAAGTTAGCCAGGCACTTGATGAAGCCAATACGACTTTCACGGCACTCTATTTAAAATATAATACTGTTGCCATTGATAATTTAAAAACATTAAATGACCAACTGGCTGCAGCCGGATTGGAAAAAATAACTTTATAGGAAAACTATAGTTGATACTACCTACTGCATCAAAGCAGGGGCAAGGTTTATTACAGGTTCTTCAGTCCTGTAATAAACCTTTTCATTGTTTAGGGAACCTTCCAGCAAAAAGCCTTTGGTTTCAGGGTGGCTTAGTTTTTCGGGGGTGGTCAGCTCCAATTGAACCAATTGGCCACCAACTACCGGTTTAATAACAATTGTATTATGCGTATTTATTTTGCTGCCAACTAAAACAGAATCCTGGTTTAAGGGCACGGCATTTACTGTGTATTTATAACCCTCGAAGCAAGCCGTATGCCAGGCTGGCGATGATTTATCTTTATCAACCTCGATAAAACACATCAGGGTTTTACTATATCCTTTTGCCGTCGAACCATCGGCATTCCGGTGTACATTACCCGAGTATTGCGTTTTAGAAAACAAGTATATCCTTTTAATATTGTATTGCTGCTGAACGCCAAAGAATGCTATTAAAAATACCGTTACTGTCGCTTTTATCATTTATTGGTTTGTTATTTAATTGTTGAACCGTTACTGCCACCATATACCTGGCGGCCTATTCCTCTTCCGGCCAAATGCCGCCTTCGCCTTCTTCATCATCATCAAAATCTTCAAAAAAGCGGTCTTCATCAAACATTAATTCTTCCAGCTTTTCCTGTTCGGGCGTGCTGGTATCAAAACGGATAGCCCAGTTATCTGGTATATCATAAGTTTTATCGAAACCACGTATCCAGTCATTAAAAACAAGCCTGAATTCGTCAACCTTAACACGCATCAGATCGGTATAATCCTTTTCATTAATTTTCATCATGGATGCAAATGCCACAGCATTAAACATACCCTGAACGGCAATTTTTATAACCACCGCATTTTGCATCCGTAATGAATACAGTCCGCCACCCTCGGCTCCTGCTATTTTCGCTTGTACAATAGCCGCATTGCCAAACATCTCAGCGGCAAGGTGCTCTTTGCGGTCATTTTCTTTGAGCGCATCGGCAATTACCTCAACAAGGTCGAAAAGCTCCTGTGCTTTCTGGTATACCGGTAACTTTTCCCATTTTTCTAATTTGCGCGACATCGCCGTTTTATTTATAATGAAGATAAAGTTAATTTTTTAACTCCCAAAGTTAAGCGTGGTAATAAACTCTTTCTGACTTTCGGTCTTTCCCGACTTTCGGACTAAAAAACTATCTTTGCCCCATGAACATCCTGCTCCTCGGTTCGGGCGGAAGGGAAAGCGCCTTCGCCTGGAAAATAGCACAAAGCCCAAAATGCGAACAGCTTTTCATAGCACCCGGCAATGCCGGTACCAGCCAATACGGCAAAAACGTAGATATTAAAGTAACGGACTTTGAAGGCATTGGCAGGTTTGCGATAGACAATGCAATTAACCTTGTACTTGTAGGCCCCGAAGAGCCACTGGTTAAAGGTATACATGATTTTTTCCTGGCCGATGAAAAGTTGAAAAATATTCCGGTCGTTGGCCCGCAGCGAGAAGGCGCACAACTGGAAGGCAGCAAGGATTTCTCGAAACAGTTTATGGTGAGGCATAATATCCCGGCCGCCGCATCGAAAACATTTACAAAAGATACTTTAAATGATGGTCTTACCTATCTTGCCACCATCGGCCTTCCAATTGTATTAAAAGCCGATGGTCTCGCGGCGGGCAAGGGCGTACTGATCTGTTTAAGTGTAGAAGAAGCGCAGCAGGAGTTAAAAGAAATGCTTACCGAAGCCAAATTTGGCGAAGCCAGCTCGATGGTGGTAGTAGAACAATTTTTACAGGGGATAGAGCTTTCGGTTTTTGTGATGACCGATGGAACGCATTATAAGATTTTACCCGAAGCCAAAGACTATAAACGCATTGGCGAAGGCGATACCGGTTTAAATACCGGCGGCATGGGTTCCGTTTCGCCGGTGCCTTTTGCCGATAAGGCTTTTATGCAGAAGGTTGAAGAGCGCATCATTATCCCAACTGTTGAAGGCTTAAAAAAAGAAAACATCTCCTACAAAGGCTTTATTTTTATAGGCCTGATGAACTGTGCAGGCGAACCCTGGGTAATTGAATACAACTGCCGCATGGGTGACCCTGAAACCGAAAGCGTAATGCCCCGTGTTCAATCAGATTTTGTTGACCTTTTATTGGGCGTAGCAGAAGGTAATTTAAACGAAAGAAAATTAATCATAGCTGATAAAACTGCCGCCACCGTAATGATGGTCGCCGGCGGTTATCCAGGCGAATACTTGAAACATAAAACCATAACCGGCATCGAAAATGTACGCGGTTCGCAGGTTTTTCATGCAGGCACTTATCTTGACAACGAAGCCATCAAAACATCCGGCGGGCGCGTATTGGCCGTTACCTCATTACAGGATAATATGTTCACCGCATTGCAGCAAGCCACAGCCGATGCAGCCCGTATTTATTTTGACGGCATGTATTTCAGGAAAGATATTGGGTTTGACCTTTTGTAGTCCGAAAGCAACTGCACCATA
>JABDCF010000214.1 GCA_013288235.1 Bacteroidota bacterium
CAACTTAGATTATTGAAAACGCGTATCACAAGTATAAAATATCCCATTCCGGCCCTGCTTTTTAGCTGCCTGGCCATAGCCATGCTGTTTGCTTATAACGTCAATGGCGTTTTTGCACAAACTTCACCAAAAAAAAATACTGGTGATATTAAACAAATAAACCTGTTGCTTACCCGGATAAGCGGTGTTGAAGATACCGATACAAAAACAGCCTTTGTTTTAATAAACCATGTAAAAGCCCTGTGCGCCAAAGTAAATATCGACACATTGAAAGCCAAGGTTTACGATGAGGAGGGGTTTTGCAATTTCTATGCCGGAAATTACAAAAGAGCGGTGATTGTATTTGACAGCGCTGCTTATTTATGGAAAAAAACAAACCGCGTTTCGTATTTTAAAGCATTAAACGACAAGGCCACCGCCCTGATGTACAATTCTGAATATCACAAGTCCCTGCTTGTGTTTTTTGAGTGTATGCGTATGGATAAGTATATAAGTAATAAAAAGTTAGTTGGTAAGGTTTTAAATAACATCGGCCTTGTGTATGAAAGTATCGAAGACCCCGACAACGCTATCTATTATGAAAAAAAGTCCCTTGTTTATAAGCTGCCTTCAAAAGACGCCCGCGCTTTAGCCAGTACTTATGGCAACATAGGCGATGCATTTTTAAACAAAGGAGTGCTTGATAGCGCCATTATTTACGAGCAACACTCGTACAGGCTGTACCTTTCAATGGATGATAAAGCAGGCTTAGCGATCTCCCTGGGTGATATTGGCAACATGTACTATAAAAAGCAGATGCCAGATTCGTCGTTGTGGTATTTACTAAAGGCTGTAGCTATTTCACAAAAATTAAGCAATATTGAAAACACCGGGAATATTGAGGATAACCTTGCTGAGATCTACCTGAAAAAAAATGATTTAGCGCAGGCAAAAAAATATGTCCTGATGGCCGAGGCCTATGTTCTTCAAGTAACTGACAATGAATTTTTGCAAGAACATTATGATCTGATGTACCGCTATTTTAAACAAACAGGAAATACGGCTAGGGCATTTAGCTACCTGGAAAAACTTAACGCGGTAAATGATTCCATCTTCAACCAAAAAATAAACATTCAGAATCAAAAGATTGCGTTCGAATATGAATACAAGCAAAAAAAATTAAAAGATAGCCTCGTATTTCAATCGCATCTTAATGTAAGCGAAGAAAAAGCGACAGCATCCCGCAACAGGCTTTATGTTTCACTTTTATTGTTGCTGGCCGCCATATTGTTAGCTGTTATCTGGTATAGCCGTAGCAAGCTGCTGCAAAAGAAAAATATTGTGGCGCAGCAAAATTTTATAATGCAGGAACAAAAGATAAGGGAACTTGAAAATGAAAAGCAACTATTGGCTTCGCAGGGAGTGTTAAAAGGGCAGGAAGAAGAAAGGAGCCGCCTTGCCAGGGACTTGCACGATGGCCTTGGCGGATTATTATCAGGGGTTAAACATTCGATTATAAATATGAAAGAAAAAATTGTGATCAGCAGCAGCAGTGTTGAGGTATTTGAAAAGTCGCTCAACATGATAGATACCGCCATGAAAGAACTGCGCCGGGTGGCACAAAATATGATGCCCGAAGCTTTGGCAAAATTTGGATTGGAAGAGGCGCTGAAGGACTATTGCGCATCTTCATCTACCGGGACTTTCAAAGTAATTTTTCAATCATTCGGCAAAAACATAAAAATAGATAATGCCGCCGAGATCATTATTTATCGCATCATACAGGAGTTGATAAATAATGCCTCAAAGCATTCAAATGCTACGCAGGTAATGGTCCAGCTGGTAAAAGGGGATGACTGGATAACATTAAGCGTGGAGGACAACGGTAAAGGCTTTGACGTGGACGAATTGAAAAATTCAACAGGTTCTGGCTGGGGCAATATAAAAAGCCGTGTTGATTATCTTGGCGGCGGCATAGACCTTAAATCGCAAAAGGGAACCGGCACTTCTGTTAATATTGAAATTAAAATCCAAAAAACATGATCAGCGTTTTCATTGTTGATGACCACCCTGTTGTTGTAGAAGGCATACGTTCATTATTAATTAATGAAGAGGGCATACATTGGGCGGGCCAGGCGCTAACAGCCACTGCATGCAACACATACTTCGATGAAAATACTGTTGATGTAATTTTGATGGATATTAATTTGCCCGACAAAAGTGGTATCGAACTTTGTACCGAGATAAAAAAGAAATGCCCGATGATAAAGGTGTTGGCATTAAGCACATTGAACCAACCGTCGTATATCCGCAAGATGATTGAAAATGGCGCAAGTGGCTATATTTTAAAAAATGCCGATAAGGAAGAACTCTTAAGCGCTATTAAAGATGTGGCCGCCGGAAAAACGCATTTATGCATGGAAGCGCTTGAAGTAGTTAAACATATTTACGATAGCGAAACAGGGAAACCGCTGCTTACCCGCCGCGAAAAAGAAATACTTTGCCTTATTGCAGAAGGCCTAACCAATGCCGAAATGGCCGAAAAGCTTTTTGTAAGCCAGTGGACTGTAGATAGCCACCGCAAAAGCATCATGACAAAATTAAACACAAAAAACACGGCCATGCTTATTAAGTATGCTATAGAAAACGGCTTGGTTTGAAAAGGGCCGGGAGGCCAGGAAAAGCAGTCACCGCTTTTTTACCCGGACCCCTGGTTTCCAACCCTCAATCGTTACTCCCCGATCTTTGTTTTTCAATCAGTATTTAAGTATTATATAACCCGTTTTATGTTTGCTTTGCCCGTTAACAGCATAATCCAATGTATAAAAATACGTGCCCGGTAATTGCATTTTGCCGTTTACATTAGAGTGTCCATCAAACAGCCTGGTGCTATTGTCATAGCCTTTGGCCTGGTAAACCATCACACCGTTCTTATCTATGATCATTATTTGGTTGTTTGGATAGTTGGTTATCCCATCTATCGTCAAATAATCATTTATACCATCCCCG
>JABDCF010000215.1:0-2387 GCA_013288235.1 Bacteroidota bacterium
ATGGAGCAGTTTTTTGGCGGTTCATATAAGGATGAAAAGGTGGTTGTTAAAAGCAAGCCGGTAATTATTCATGTAAAGCCATTACCCGATACCGGTAAGCCGGATAGTTTTACCGGCGCAGTAGGCAGCTTTAAAATAGATGCATCGATAGATAAAACAGAGCTAAAGGCCAATGATGCGCTAAACTACAAAGTAAAGGTTACGGGTTCGGGAAATATTAAGCTACTAAAAACATTGAGTACGGTTTTTCCTCCAGATTTTGAAAAATACGACCCTAAAATAACTGATACGGTCACCAATAGCGAAAACGGTGTATCGGGCAGCCGGTTTTATAATTATTTGCTGATCCCGCGCCACCAGGGCGATTATAATATCGAGCCGCTAAAATTCTCCTACTTTAACCCAGCCACAGGCAGGTACTTCACGCTTACTTCGAAAGGTTTCCATATCAAAGTTGATAAAGGGACGTCCGAAAGCAATGTAACTGCATTTTCGGATGCCGGGAAGCAGGATATTAAATTGCTTGGTAAAGATATCCGCTATATAAAAACCGTTGATAACAATTTTAGCAAACCCGGCGAAGAATTTTTTGGCTCATTTGGGTATTACGCGTTGCTTTTGATCGGCCCTGTTTTCTGTTTTGGCGCGTATAAGTACCGCAACTGGCTCATCAAAACCAATAGCGACATTGTTAAAGTAAAAAGCAGGCGTGCAGGCAAAATAGCGGCTAAACATTTAGCCAATGCACAATTGCAGCTGCAGGCAAATAATACAAAAGCCTTTTATGAGGATATTTTTAAGGGACTGTACGGCTATTTGAGTGATAAGCTGAATATTCAATATGCCGACCTTGACAGGGAGACTATTGCTGCCGCGTTAAAGGCAAGATCAGTGAGCGAACAATTGGTAACCCGCCTGCTGGATACGCTCGACCTTTGTGAAATGGCGCGTTATGCACCGGTTACGCATATATCGCAACAGGAAGTTTTTGAAAAGGCAAAAGGTATCATTAACGATATTGAAAATGAAATTTAACAGCATGAAAAAGATATTCTATGTTTTTATACTGGCTGTATTACCATTTTTATCATTTGGCAATAAGCAACTTATGGCCGATTATTATTATTCTAAAGGTCAGTACAAAGAGGCTGCTGCCGATTATCAAAAAATTGTAGATGAAGGTTATCAGTCGGTGGCGCTTTATTTTAACCTGGGCAACGCTTATTACAAATTGGATGATATACCGTCAGCACTGCTTTACTACGAAAAAGCCCATAGGCTTGCCCCGAACGATGATGATATAAACTACAATATCCGCTTTGCCAATTCAAAAACTACTGATAAAATAGACGAGGCGCCCACATTTTTCCTTGCCAACTGGTGGAAGGCTTTTATTTTAAGCTTTTCGGTTGGCACGTTATCTGTACTTAGTATCATCCTCGTACAGATAACGTGCCAACCGAAAAGCTTAAAATAAAAGCCTTCCACGATATTGGTTGTTTATTTTTTTACCGGTTCGGTTGCAATCAAAAAATCTTCTTTTTATGGTTCGATAGCACTGTTTTTATTAGGGATTATAATAGTGTTCATGGCAATTATGCAGACGGATTATTTTACCAGTCACCGGCAGGCCATCGTTTTTAGCAATTCTTCTACAGTAAAAAGCGGCCCGGTTGATAAATCAAACACCCTGTTTGTGATACACGACGGTACAAAGGTGGATATTTTAGATAACACCAACGGCTGGATGAAAATAAGGCTTGCCAATGGTAATGAAGGTTGGATAAATGGGGGTGATGTAAAGGAGATATAATGGCTTGGCCAAGCCATTATATCTATATTTTTAGCTATTTTAAATCTTCAAAAGCCATTACTGCAGTGTTACTTTGTTGAACATTTATAGTAACCGAAGCCGGTTTTAAACCTTCAGCCTGGACAGTTAAATTAATGCCTCCCGGTTTCCCATCAGCTTGTACCACTGTATAAACACGCCCGTTAAACGCTTTACGCGAGGTTTGTTTAAATGCAGTATCATCACGCGGGTCGCCGTTATCTACACCTAATATTTTCCCTGTTCCGCTTATGGTAAAGCTTACCAGGTTATCTGCATCGGGCACAATGTTTCCTTGAGCATCAATAATATCAACATGCACCAAAGCAACATCTTTGCTATCAGCGCTAATGGCACTTGTGTCGGCAGATACCCGTAAAGCAACGGCCTTTCCAGTAGTCTGTATTTCATCAACGATTACCTGCTTGCCATTTTTGCGGCCTACGGCTTTGATGGTACCCGGTTCATAAGCTACATCCCACGATAAATGCAGGTCGGCGGTTGTTACGCCAACGTAAGGTTTTGCATATTTATTCCATGCGCCTGAATGTCCCTG
>JABDCF010000215.1:2447-2987 GCA_013288235.1 Bacteroidota bacterium
ATGTCCCTGGTGCGGGAACTCCTGTACTTTTATGCCATAGGATTTTCCGTTAACAAAAAGTTCCACCGTATCGCAATTGGTATATGCCACTACGGGGATAATCTGCCCTTCATGGCCTTGCCAGTTCCAATGCGGGAAAAGATGCAGTACCGGCTTATCCGTCCACTGACTTTGGTAAAAATAATAACCGTCTTTTGGTAAATTAATGGTGCTGATCTGCCCCGAGGATGAGCTTTTGCCCGGCCACCTGGCTTCTCCAAGGTAATCTATGCCTGTCCACATAAAGTCACCTATTACATAATCATGCACGGCTACAAACTCCCAAAGCTGTTCGGCATCTATCATGCCCGATGTATAATTGGCCTTAACCATTGATTTATCCATACCTAAAGAATAGGCAGGCACATTGCGTATCGGGCCGCTTTCTGTCCCTATCATCTTCCAGTTAGGGTGGTCATTATGGTCAAGCGAATAGTAAAGTTCGCGGCGTTCGTGCCAGCGGTTGGCATAATTATATCCAACAATGTCCTCGCCCTCCAT
>JABDCF010000216.1 GCA_013288235.1 Bacteroidota bacterium
TATCCTGGAAAAGCAAGTTCAAACCGGAAAACCTTTGTTAATTATAGCTGAAGACCTTGATGGCGAAGCGTTGGCTACTTTGGTAGTTAACAAGATCCGCGGTTCACTGAAAGTTGCAGCTGTTAAAGCCCCTGGCTTTGGTGATCGTCGTAAAGCGATGCTCGAAGATATTGCTGTTTTAACTGGTGGTACAGTAATTTCAGAAGAAAGAGGTTATAAATTAGAAAGCGCTGACCTTTCAATGTTAGGCCAGGCCGAAAAAATCACTATCGATAAAGATAACACTACTATTATTAATGGCGACGGTAACCCAGAAACTATTAAGGGTAGGGTTGGTGAGATCAGGACACAGATAGAAACTACAACTTCTGACTACGACAAAGAAAAATTACAGGAACGTTTAGCTAAATTATCAGGCGGTGTGGCTGTATTATATATCGGCGCCGCATCTGAAGTAGAAATGAAAGAAAAGAAAGACCGTGTTGACGATGCTTTACATGCAACCCGTGCGGCTGTTGAAGAAGGCATAGTTGCAGGTGGTGGTGTTGCTTTCATCCGTGCAGTTGAGGCCCTGGTTAACCTTAAAGGTGATAACGATGATGAGAACACTGGTATCCAGATCATCCGTCGTGCTATTGAAGAACCTTTACGCCAGATATGCGAAAATGCTGGTATCGAAGGTTCGATAGTAGTGCAAAAAGTAAAAGAAGGCAAAGCCGACTTTGGTTACAATGCACGTACCGATAAATATGAAAACCTGATCAAAGCAGGCGTTATCGACCCTACTAAAGTGGGCCGTGTAGCGCTGGAAAATGCAGCTTCAATTGCAGCAATGCTATTAACAACTGAATGTGTGTTAGCTGATGATCCTGAAGAAGAAAAAGGTGGTGGCGCCCCAATGCATGGCGGCGGCGGCATGGGCGGAATGATGTAATTTGTTAAGCCCAAAGTCTTAAGTCGAAAGTCTTAAGTCAGAAGTTGAAAGAAAATCAAGACTTTTGACTAAAGACTTTAGGCTTCGGACTCAATAAAAGACCCTGTCTGTTTTTGCAGACAGGGTTTTCTTTTTAATATACTTTTTGTTTCGTCATTTTAAGGTAAAGGGACTGTCATTTATTAATCAAATGATTGATTAAGTATTTTTTAAGTTACAATT
Organism: Bacteroidota bacterium; assembly: GCA_013288235.1. Lineage (GTDB taxonomy): Bacteria > Bacteroidota > Bacteroidia > Sphingobacteriales > Sphingobacteriaceae > Mucilaginibacter. The sequence goes on from JABDCF010000216.1 coordinate 1,157, forward strand.
AGGTGTAAATTTGAATTAAATAATGATAAGCGGTTTATCAGGCACAACATTTGAATATACATTAATACTATGAAACATCTAACCGAAAAAGCAGTACAGTTGCAGAGCCAAATAATAGAATGGGTATTTTTTAAAGGCCCCGAGTTATTTATAACTATATACGGAAAATAAGAACCAAGACACAAGAGCCAGGAGTCAAGATTTTTGGTACTTCTACATTTTCCCGATTTGCGTGGTTTTATCAGCGCAAATATTGCCTTCCTTCCACACCTTATAACTTATCAATCCCTTCTAAATTTCTGGCACACACTTTACCCTGTAAACGATAAATTGTTAACTTCGCAGCATATGAAGTGGGAAAAATTTTACGATCAGGCGTATATCTGGCTCATCAGTACCGGGTTAAGGGTATTGACAGGGCTAATCATTTTCTTAATAGGTATCTGGCTTATTAGGATCATCCGCTCGCAGATGCGGGTGCGGATGAGCAAAACAAAAATTCATTCATCAGTACAACCATTTATTTTAAGCCTTACAATTCCGGCATTATATGTATTGCTCATCCTGTTTGTAATAGACCTTCTTGGTTTCCAGCTTACCATATTCACAACTATTATCGGCGCCTTCAGCGTCGCGGCCGGCCTGGCATTATCGGGTACTTTTCAAAACTTTGCCGGCGGTGTACTTATCCTTTTATTGCGTCCCTTTGAAATTGGCGATAGCATTGTAGCCCAGGGGCAGGAGGGTAAGGTGACGTCCATACTAATATTTTATACGGTATTACTAACTGTTGATAACCGCACCATTATTATCCCAAACGGTAAGTTATTTAACGAGGTAATTGTAAACCTTAGCAGGGAGGGTAAAAGGCGTTTGGATTTTGAAGTCAAACTTGGTTATGCAGCAGATATTGATAAAGCCAAACAAATCATCATTGATGCCATTAATTCCACTGATAATATACTAAACGACCCGCCACTTAGGGTTGGCATAACAGCGCTTGAGATAGATAGCATACGTTTTTCGGTAAACGTTTGGCTGGTGCCCGATTTTTACCTCGTTACCAAGATTGCACTGATGGAAAAAATAATCAGGAATTTGGGCGCTGCCGGGATTGCGTTTCCGAAGGCGGGGTAGACGGTCCACTAATCGAAGCCTGTTGATGACCGTTTTATTGAAGAATGTGTTGCCCCTACGGGGCAATATTGAGGCGGTGCGTTTTTGTCTACAAATGTATTTACCCCTACGGGGTATTTTGAGTTGCCATTTGATTCTTAGGATCAATGCATTTGCATGCGGGCAACGGGAATTAATTTCAAATGTTACCCCAATTCTTTAACAACCTCCATCCCCCGTAAGGGTAATTACATTTGTAGAAAAAATGGAGGCCCAAACAAAATCAATCCCCGGTAGGGGTAATTACATTTGTAAAAAAAAATCCAAAATAAATTTGCCCTGTAGGGGCAACACTTTGCCAATATGCTTATAAATGTTAATTTTGAGCAAACCCTAACCATTATGCCAAATACCTATACCCAATTATACATACATTGCGTATTTGCTGTAAAATACCGCCAAGCAGTAATACAACCCGAATGGGAAGACCGCCTTCAGATGTATATCACCGGCATCCTGCAAAATAATAAACATAAATTACTGGCAATAAACACGATGCCTGATCATTTGCATTTTTTCGTCGGGCTAAATCCAGAACAATCGATATCTGATATGCTGAAGCTTGTAAAAGCCGACAGTACTAAATTCATCAA
>JABDCF010000217.1 GCA_013288235.1 Bacteroidota bacterium
TCGCGAGGCAATAGAATTAAGGATCCATTTGCTTGGCTGTTCCTTTTGCAGGCTGTACAAAAAGCAAAGCCGGGTTATAAATGAAATGGTACAAGAGCTTTTTCGCAGCTCGATGCATTCGGAATTGAGACTTGATGAGAGTTTTAAAAAAGAGCTTCAAGACAGGATAGAAGATGAATTGAACAGGCACGAATAAACAATAATGAAAACGAATGGACACGAATTGAATTTGTGATAATTCGTGTATATAAAATTCATTAAAATACTTTGTAAGGTTTAACCTGGTTACCCGACTAAGCAGGAAATATTAATAAAAAACTAAAAAACAAAGTATGAAATCGATTCTTTCCGGCGCAGTTATAGCAACTGCAATTGTGGCTTGTTTAACGCTCAACGTTCAGGCAAAATCAATTAACCATGTATCAACTATTGCTGTTAGCGATACAGGCAAAATGAAAATGGGCAAAATGAAAATGAGCAAGATGAAAAAAGACTCCATGAAGATGAGCAAGATGAAAATGAGCAAAAAGAAAATGATGAAAGACAGTACAGGTAAAATGTGAGTTGTTTTTGATGGAAGGGGGATTTTCCCCCTTCTTTGTTTCTAAATTTTAAGGTTGCATTTAAAAAATATCATGAAAAAATACTTTCTTATTACCCTGGGAATAGTTTTCTCTTTACAGGTTTTGGCACAAAGCGGTCTTAAAAATGGCGTGGAGGCGCCGGAATTTGTAGCCAAAGATAATTCGGGAAAAACGCTTGATCTTAAAAGATTGCTCAAATCGCATAAAGCGGTTGTGCTGTTTTTTTATCGGGGGCAATGGTGCCCTTATTGCAATAAACACATAAAAGAATTGCAGGATTCACTCCAATTGCTAACCGGCAAAGGCGCTTATGTTATTGGCGTAACCCCCGAAACCGACGAAAACATCAATAAAACCATAGATAAAACACATGCATCATTTTCCATCATCCAGGATAAAGGTTATAAAATAATGAAGGCCTATGACGTTAATTATGTTGTGGATGATGCCATGTTTGCCAAACTAAAAAACTACGGCATTGACCTTGAAAAAAACAATGGGAATGCCGATCATGTACTCCCGGTGCCGGCAACTTATGTAATTGATAGTTCGGGCAAGATCATATTTGCTCATTTCGATAAGGATATTACTAAACGTGCTTCTGTAAGTTCTATATTAAATGCTTTAAACTAAACACGCATTATTTATATTTGCTTTGAGTACATTAATCAATTGTACTACTATCTAACCATGAAAAAACTATGTTTATTTTTTCTATTATGCAGTGCGGCAGCATTTGCGCAGGAACCTTTAAAACAAACACTAAGTTTTAGTATTGGCGGGCAGGTAAAAAATGCATCTGTTATCACAATGGATTCTTTAAACAGTTACGCTATTAAACCCATTGGCGATATAAAAGTTACGGATCACACTGGTACATTTAAACACGAGGACGACCAGCTAAAAGGTATTTTATTGAAAGATATTTTAAACCACACGATATTAAATGCCGCCAGCCCTAAATTGTACAGCAGGTTTTATTTTGCCTGCACCGGCAATGATGGCTACGTGGTAGTTTACTCGTGGAATGAATTGTTTAATACCGAAGTCGGCAACCATGTATTCATTATCATGGAGAAAAATGGCATAAAAGCCGATAAAATGCCCGAAAGTATCCAGATGACCTCAACAACCGATTTTAAAACAGGCAGGAGGTATTTGCATAACCTCGATAAAATTGTGGTTGGGAAAGTTGAATAAGTTCTAAGTCGAAAGTCTTTAGTCTGAAGTCGGGAATTAACGAATTAAGGCTAAAGACTTATAAATAGTTCCTGGTCTGCCAATCCCTCCAATTCCAAAGGATTATGGCTTACAATAAAAACTGTTGTTCCTAATTCACTAAAAAGGCCTTTCAATTCATTAATCAATTCGGTTTTCATTTCAGGGTCAAGCGCCGAAAAGGGCTCATCCATTAAAAGTAATTTTGGCTTAATGGCCAACGCTCTTAAAATGGCCAGGCGTTGCTGCTGTCCGCCCGATAAATATTCCGGCTTATGCGTTACCAGGTTCGCTAATTTACCAATGGCTAAAAGCCTTTTTATCCATTCTGTATTGTTGGTGGCATATTCGAGGTGTTCATGTACCGTCATATTGGGAAAGAGTGCATAATCCTGGAAAACAAAGCCCGCCATTCTTTTTTGTGGTGGGAGGAAGGAGTTTGAATTGGTATCAAGCCAGCTAATACCATCAACGGTAATTAACCCTTTTTCGGGCTTTATAAAACCCGCAATGATCTTTAAAAACGTTGTTTTCCCGGCGCCTGATGGCCCATATATTTTCGTAATACTGCCCGCTGGAAATTGCCGCGCAATTTTTAATACCTGCTGCCCTTTGTAGGTTTTTAATATATTAACGACTAAGTATCAAAATTACTTTCACGAGTAGTAATGGACACACGCAAATAATTCGTGTAATTGGAACTAATTCGTGCTAATTAAATATATGGACCATCAATTAAATCCTCATCAATGGGTAAAGGCCCATGCCGATTACCTTTATGCTTTTGCCATAACCCGCATTAATGACGAAGAACAGGCCAAAGACCTGGTGCAGGAAACCTTTTTAGCCGCATTAGAAAAGATCGACAATTTTGAGGGCAGGAGCTCCGAACGAACATGGTTAACTGCTATCCTTAAAAACAAGGTGATAGATGTTTACCGCAAAAATTCATCCGGGCTGAAAACAACAACTATAAAGGAGGCAGAACAAGAACAAGAAGATTTTTTTGACCCTAATGATGGCCATTGGATTAAAGCGAATGGCCCAAAAGAATTTGGGATAGAAGACAAAGATCAC
>JABDCF010000218.1 GCA_013288235.1 Bacteroidota bacterium
TTTATTAAATGGCTTGTATCAATACCTGGCTGTCGTACTATTGTACAAGGCGCTACGACTGATCGCCACTAACAAAATAGCCCTGGCAGGCGGCCTTTTATTAGCTATTTACCCCAATGCTTTATCCATCTTACCCGTTTTGTACACAGAGGCATTTACCTGCTTTTTGGTGTCATCCTTTATTTACACTATTACCCTTTATTATACCAGCGAAAATAGGAGACATTGTGTAATAGCTGGGCTGATACTTGGGTACCTGGTACTTACAAAAATTATTTTCGGTTATGTGCTTATTATAAGCCTGGTTATTTGCCTGGCATGGTTGCTATTCAAAAAAATCAGGCCTAATTATTTTAAACCGGTAAAAATACTGCTTATTGCCTTTGCCGTTACACTGCCTTATTTGGTTTATACATGGCATATCACCGGAAAGGTTTTTTACTGGGGAAATTCAGGTGGGATGAGCTTGTACTGGATGAGCACACCTTATGAAAACGAGTATGGCGACTGGAAAGTCCCTGAACTAACTAATAATCAATACCCAACACTTTTTAAATCTAAAGAGGTGGTTGCTATCTTAAAGAAAAACCATTCGAAGGAGATGCAATTTATTTTAAAGCATAATGAAATTGAGCAGGATGCACTTTTTAAACAGGCTGCTATTAATAACATCAAAAACCACCCATTAAAGTTTCTCAGTAATTATTTTGATAACTATTCGAGGATGCTGTTCAACTTTCCTTATTCATATGCTTACCAGGATGCGGCCATAGTGCGCAATATCATAACCGGGTCGCTGATTTTATGGGCTTCGGTAATTGGTGTTGTTTTGACATGGCGCAATTGGCGCAGCATAATTTCGCCGGTAAAATTTTTGTTATTAATAACATGTATTTATTTGCTGCTGAGCGGGGCATTAAGCGCATACCCCAGGCAACTGGATGTTATGGTGCCTGTGCTGCTTTTTTGGATAGGCTATTTGGCTGCCAACTTGAAAAAGGTAAGCCTGAATTTTGCGGTTAAAGAAAGGTTGGAGGATATTGATTTGATGGAGATGGTGGGAGAAGACAGCGTTGATAATAACGCTTTTTAATTAGACCATAAACAATAACCGCCTAAAATAAACAATCATAATCTCGATGCCCCCATTCAAATAATTTTTCAATAAACCATTGAAAATTTATCAAAAAAATACAATATTTGAATAGTAGCAGCATCGCTGCAAAATAGTCCTGAATCTTTAACAACGGCGCCTTTCCGAAATGAGGAACCTATGATGAAAAAAACCGAAAATATCGATATCGCCATTGTCGGCGGTGGTGTATCCGGCGTTTATAGCGCCTGGAAGCTTAAACAAAAGTATCCCAACAAAAAAATTGTTGTTTTTGAAGGCTGGGACCACATAGGTGGTCGCCTTTTGTCAGTTGTACCGCCCAACATACCTGATATGGTAGCCGAACTTGGCGGAATGCGGATACTTCAAAACGCGCAGCCGCTTATTGTTGAGCTTATCAGGCAGCTAAACAAGCAGCTACCGGACGACAACCAAATTGAGTTATACGATTTCCCGGTAGATGAAAATCAAAATATAGCCTATTTGCGTGGCGTGTACCTACGGCTGTCGGACTTTGCTTCGAAACCCGATAAAGTACCTTATAAACTTTCGTTTTTGGAAAGGGGCGGCTCGCCGGGTGGTATTGTTGTTAATGCAATTGAGCAAATTGTACCCGGCATTACCAATCCTAAGTTAACCGAAGAACAACGGCGTGTAATGGCACGGGAAGCCTCATTCGCGGGGGAGCCACTTTATAAGCAGGGTTTTTGGAATGTATTATACCGGGTGATCAGCGGTGAAGCTTACCAATTTGGTTTGGATGCAGGTGGCTACAATTCAACCTTATCCAACTGGAATGCGGCTGACGCTATCCCGTGGTTCCTGACGGATTTTGGCATTGTACCGCAATACAAAGGGTTTAAAAACGGGTTTCAGCAGGTGCCTAAAACCCTTGCCGATTTTTTTGTGAAACTTGGCGGCGAGATACGCCTTAACACAAAGCTCAATGGTTTTGAAAACGTTGACGGCAAGTTTCATTTAGCCTTTAATGAAACCACCGTTATTGCAGATACTTTGATATTGGCCATGCCACGCCGCTCGCTTGATCTGCTTGCGCCAACAAGCCCGCCTTTACAGCGGGCGAAGCAGTTGATAACCAGCGTTACGCCCCGGCCACTTTTTAAACTGTTTACCACTTATACCAACCCATGGTGGATGGCTGCCGGGTACACCGATGAAAAAACAGGAAAGTTTGTGCCTGTCGAGGCTGGTCGCAGCGTTACCGACCTTCCCGTAAGGCAAACATATTATTGGCCGTTAAATACCGGGAAGCCTGCTACAAAAGGTGAATCGATGCTATTGGCCAGTTATGATGATGGCAACAATATAGGTTTTTGGGACGGCTTGCGCCCGCAACGCAAACAGGCCTGGAGTGAAGGCCTGCAACATGCCAAAATTGGTTCGACCTTTTTATGGTTGGGAGTACCTGGAAAAGCCCGGTTTGCTGTGGCAAATCGGGCTTTGTTATTTCCTATATTAATCAAGCGCCGTTCTATTTTTTCATTACTTTCTTCAGCATAATATCCGTAGTTTGCAAAGCGCCCTCAACCCAGCCCTGGGCATCTGAATATGCTTCACCGCAAACGTAAAGCGGTAAATCGTCTATAGGTTGCGTTATCTGCTCCTTTACTTCCCAGCTTTTTACACCAATATTCCAACTGTTCCATCCGCCGCCAAACGGGTCTTCGCCCCAATCCCGGAAGGCTGCGTTTTTAACAATTGGCGTGTGGCTAAGGCCGTGCAT
>JABDCF010000219.1 GCA_013288235.1 Bacteroidota bacterium
TTTGCACACGGTAAATGGTGTGGCAACGTAAAAATTGGGTTAAAATACTTTTTCAGATGGAACAGGCTCGCGATTGTAAGCGATCAAAAGGACGTAAGCGGATTTAGTGATTTTTTTAAATGTTTTATTCCAGGGAAATTTAGAAACTTTCCGTTAGATCAATTGGAAATGGCGGTAAGGTGGGTTTCGGCGAAATGATAATTTCTTCGCTGATGGGATGTTTTTTCGATAAAGACGCGACTTTCTTACAAGAAGCCGCATTAAACAGCTTGTTGTAAGAAGGTCGCAAAGTCGCTCTTCAGGTGGCGGAGCCTAAAAGCTATGTTTTATGCTATTGCTGAAAGTTTTTGTTGTCCAGTACCCGCTATCCAATATGCGGCGAACGGTCATCAATGGGTCGGTTTCATCACGTTTATCGGCCAACTGGAAAGCCATTTTGAAACCATGTTTTCTTAGTTCCGATAAAACAGGCCTTTTCCACACGCCGAAAGGATAAGCAAAGTAATCCATTTTTTTGCCGGTAATATCTTCCAGTGTTTTAGTTGGCTTATCAATTTGTATTACCCAATCATCTTTTTTAGGATTTGGGTCATGTTTGTATTTGTCTACCCTGTGGTGGTCCCAGGTATGGCTCTCAATAACATTGCCTTCATCCGACAGTTGTTTTACCTGTGCTTTACTCATGTAATGTGGCCGGCCCAGTGAAACAGTCATTATAAAAAATACACCTTTAAATCCATATTTTTTCATTTCGGGCCGGGCTATTTCCCATTGATCAAGGTCGGTATCATCAAAGGTGAGCATAATGGGTTTGCTTGGTAGCGCTGTGCCCTTTGTGAGATAGCTATACAGCTGATCGGGCAAAATAGTATGATAACCGCTATCTGCAAGCATTTTCATGTGTGCTTTAAATGCAGCAACCGGGATAATGTAATCTTTATCAACTTTCGAATCTTTAGGCCGCCAGTCGCGGATTTGGTGGTAGCAAACAATAGGTACTTGTTTGCGTGCCAATACCACTGCACTGCTTACCGGCTGCGCGAATGAAACAATACTTAATAAACAAAAAAATGAGAGTGAACTGAGTTGTTTTAACATAATAATAGCTGATAACTTAAAGTCGGCAAAAGTAATATAATTTTGTTTCCGAACTATAAAGATTAAATCAGCCCAAAAGTTTCAAATTATTTTTTTTTCATAAAAATCAACGCAATCATAAAAATCAGTTAAATCAACGGTTCAGATAACTATAGAACAATCCGTTTGCCTTCCTTAATTGACCGTTTTGCCGCATCCAAAATCTCCATCACTATCATATTGTATTTTAGCGATGACCGGTCATCCTCACCCGTAATTGTTTTATTCAAAAAGGCATTAAAGTAGTCGATATTGTCATCATTTGGCGCTATAAGCTTTGGTACCGCTTTTACGCTTCTTATGTTTTCGCGCATCCGCATTACTAAGTTGTCGCGGTCAACGGCATGCAGGTACCCGGTATCGCCAAAAACTTCCATATCTTTAATGCCGAAGGGCCAATTCCACGATGCTTCTATTTGCCCGGTTGCTGTAGGATATTCTACCAATATGGTGGCGTCGTCTTCAACTTTTGGGTAAATGTTTGGTTTATAATGCCTGGCTATGGCAGTTACCGCAATCGGTTTTTGGCCGTGCATCAGCCATGTCATTAAATCGGCGCCATAGCAGCCGAAATCATTCAGCGGGCCGGCGCCGTTTAAAACCGGATCAGTGAGCCAGGCTAAAAACTCCGGGCTGCAGCCTATTTCTTTTGGCCCCTGGTGCCCATCGTGCACCACCATTTTATGAATAGCGCCTATACTGTCTTTATTAATAATATCGTAAGCCGCCTGCAATGAGGGGTGCCAGGTAGTTTCATAGTTGGTTAAAACTGTGGTATGATACTTATTTGCCAATGCTTCCATACGTTTAGCCTGTTCTAATGTAGCCGCTAAAGGTTTTTCAACCATTACCGGAATACCTAAAGGGGCGCAGACCTCAACGATATCCACATGGTTGCCTACCGCATTGTATCCCAGTACAATAGCAGGCCTACATTTGGTTACCATCGTTTTAATATCCTCAAAAAATAAAGAGTCTGGTACGTGGAACTTTTTGCCATACTTTTCCCATAAATGCTTATTGGGCTCGGCTATGCCGACAAGGTTTACCCGGCCTTTGCTATAATCGTCTAAAATCCCATAAATATGATCATGGTTTAAGCCGGCTATACCAACTCTGGGGCCCTGTGCATTTGCGGATAAAAAAGCACCAAAGACTAATGCTACGATGCAAATTGACATTTTGCCGAATTTGCTCAAACCTAATTTAAAATGATTATTTTTCATTTGACAAAGAATAAGGGTAATCAACTGTTTTAATACCGCGTAATTTATTGGGTTGTGCCGACATATTAAAGTTTATTATTGCACCTTGCAATAGGGTGGTATGGCTTAACCAGTTATAATCATAAGGTTTGCCGTTTACACTCAGGCTATTGATATAGACGTTGTTATCACTGTTATTTGGCGCATTTAATACTACTTTTTTGCCATTCTCCAGGTTTAAAGTTAGCTTTTTAAATAAAGGTGCGCCTAATACATACTGACCGCTCGCCGGGCATACCGGGTAAAAGCCCATTGCCGAAAATACATACCAGGCGGATGTTTGGCCATTATCCTCATCGCCGCAATAGCCATCGGGGGTGGCAAAATAAAGTTTGTTCATTACGTCGCGCACGTGATATTGAGTTTTCCATGGC
>JABDCF010000220.1:0-1841 GCA_013288235.1 Bacteroidota bacterium
AGCATTCATCTTTCTGATACTCATTTATTTGCTGCATTTGTCTGTTGTAAGTTCAAAATCGCACCATAGCATTAACAGGCTTACGCAAGAAATTGCCCTGCTTAAAGAAAAGATGAAAAAGGCCGGCAAGGATGAACCGGGAATTTAACAACAGCATAATAACAACTATACTTAAATGGACCATATACAATGCCCTGTTTGCGGAAGTTCATCCAAACTAAAATTCACACTAAAATTCAATGTTTATAAATGCCCGGATTGCGGGTTATATACTTCCGATGCAGGGTTTGATTTTTCTTTTAAGTCGGATCTTGAGTTGGCCTCACGGGAGGTCGGTTTGAAAAAATTGCGGTTTGCGAATTTTGAAAAGATTATAACAAAACTCAGGCAAATTAAGCCCGGCAAAATAACCGGACTCGAAATAGGGAGCGGTAATGGTTGGTGGCTGAAAGTTTGCCAGGAACATGGTATAAACTGCATTGGCATAGAGCCTGAAAAAGCCCATGAAGGTTACCATACAGCCAACGGGTTGGATGTCCGCTATGGGTTTTACCCGGACATGAATGTTAAAAAGGAAAGCGGCTACGATTTTATTATTTTTAACGATGTTTTTGAGCATATAAAAGAAATTGATGAACTGATTATCAACCTTAAACAAGATCTTGCCGAAAACGGCGTATTGATAATAAACCTGCCAATGAGCAGCGGTTTTTTTTATAGGACGGCCATGCTGATGAATAAATTGGGCTTCAAATCGTTTTTAGAGCGCTTGTGGCAGTTTAATTTCCACAGCCCGCACATGAACTATTTTAACCAGAAAAACCTTGAGATACTTTTAAGAAAGCATGGTTTTATAAAGCAAGCTGATCATGAACTCGATTCACTTGATTTTTCAACTTTGAAAGAACGAATTAAAGCGGACAGTGGCATCAGCAAATTTAAAACTGCGGTATTAACCTCGGGGCTATTGTTGTTGAAACCGGTAATATTAACAGCAAAGCCTGATATCAGGGTTTTCTTTTTCGGTAAAAATAAGCCTTTGGCAGACTGATATCGTTTATTTGGTTTTGCGCTGCTGCAGTCCGCTTCGGCCATATTGTTTTTTAATATTTGGTTGTTAGGGTTTATGGCCAGGCCTTTTTTTGCAGCAGCAATGGCTTTATCCCATTGGCCTAATTGATTGTAAGCAGCGCAAATGTTATTGTAGGCAAGGTCATAAGCAGGATTTACTGCCAGCGCATTATTGCAGGCAGTTATACAATTGGCGTACCTTCGGCTATTAAAATAATACAGGCTAAGGTTAATAAAATCAATTGTTGTAAGCCCCGAATTTTTAATGCCTTTGGTTTCAATATCCTCTTCTGCATCAATAAGATTATTTTGGGCCCATTCAAGCCCCGGCTTTAATGCCAGCGCCTGCTTTAGCGCTGTAACCGCATTATTATACTGCTGCAATTTCAAATATGCGGCGCCCATGTTATTGTATGCCTCTGCATATTGCGAATTTAGGTTAATGGCTTCCTTAGCAGTTATAACGCATTCATTATAGCGCCTGGCCTGGTAGTTTGCCTGGCTTAAATCGGCATATTTTATCGCAGATGGGGCCTGCCTGATTTTTTCATCCTCAATATCCAGCTCGTTTGTCTTTTTTTTGGCAGCTTCAAGGTAATTGAGCACGTTTTGGTTTTGCGGCGAAAACTCGAGTGTTTGCTGCGCTAAGACTTTGAGCTTGTCCCAATCACTATTCATCGAATATATATTCATCAGCAATAAGCGTGGTTCAACATATAACGGCGAGAGTTTTATGGCGGTTAACAGCAAGGGCCGAGCCTCATTGTAGC
>JABDCF010000220.1:1851-2708 GCA_013288235.1 Bacteroidota bacterium
GGTCTGGATATGTGTTACCAAGTTCGATGCCCGCCTGATAGTACTCGTCGGCCCTTTTTAAGTTTCCCTCATTCTCTTTTACTATCCCGAGGTTAGTATATAAAAAAGAATATTCGGGCGCAATATTAATTGCCTTCCGGATATAGGCCTCCGCTGTAGCATAGTCACCCCCATTCATTTTAGCGAGGCCATAATTCATCAGCCCCCGCGAATTTTGCGGGCTTTTGATGGTTACATCATGCCATAAACTATCATCGGTATGCCATACTTTATTGCGTTGCCAGGTGCCGTATGCATAGGTAGCCAGCAACAACAAAACCGGTAAAATAAGAACCGGCTTTTTGATATGGCTGCAATATTTTGAGATCAATAACCCTATTGCCCAGGCAACACTCATAACCAGGCCAATAAAAGGGAAATACATGCGATGGTCGTTAAGTACCTCGCCTAACGGGATAATACTTGATGTTGGGATAAGTGCCAGAAAAAACCATATGATACCATAACTTACGGGCCGCGACTCTTGTTTTTTTGAAGTATAAAAGGCCATAACTATCATCACCAAAATAAAAAAACAGCCGGCAAAAAAGCGGATATCCCAAATTGAGGGGAGCAGTCTCCAATCGGTATCGGCGCTTAAGCCAGTTGGTAAAAAAAACTGGCCAAAATAATGGAATATAACAAATGGCTGTGTTATAAGGTATTGCAGCGGGCTTGAGCCACCGGGCTCCCAGCTTTTTGGCGTCATAATACCTGTAAATACATACAAGCCGATGCAGCATATAAAAGCCGGCAGGGTTTTTATAAAAACAGCTTTTACCTGCTTAAAATGTGATTTATTGAACAGGTCGGCCAGG
>JABDCF010000221.1 GCA_013288235.1 Bacteroidota bacterium
AGCATCTAAAAAATAACTTTTATCGGCAATGTTAGCCCCTGCAACTAAATAGTTAAAGTCACCAATTACGGGATAAAGTTTATTTATTATACCATGATCACGGGTTGAGAGTAATACCGCTTCGGTTTTTATCCCGGCTGCATTTAATGCATCTATAAGTGTAATGTTAATATCAGCAATGCTGCCGCTATGCATCTCGATAGCCTTTTTTATGCCATCGTCACTATATACGCCGGTATAATTATTCCATTTAAACCATTTTTGTGTCCAATGATAAATCGCTTTTGCTTTTTCGAGACTATCTGGCACTCGTAAAATATCCGGCGGTAAATGATCTTTTACAAGGTTTGTTTTTTTTAGTTGTGTGCCAAACCCCTGGCTAATTTTTAACTGGTTGTCTACATCACTCCACTCTGCAGTTACCCTTGTTTTTACGCCGGTGTACAGGTTTGTACGCTCTACGAGGTCAAAATTCAAAGCCGAAAGAAAATTCCTCGGTGCTGTCATATATTCCTCAACTACAAAGGCCGGTATATCTTTCATTGCATAGTCAAGTACTAAACAGCCACTGCTGCTGCTGCCTGCCGAAAAACAATTCGATTCTATGTCAGAGGACTCCTTAGTTAATTTTAAAGGGCCTCTCAAAGCAATGTTATAGTGCCAGAAGCCAGGTATCTGTGCATAATATTCCGAATACATTTTGGGTATTGGCCCCTGGAACTGCCAGCTATGAAAATGATCGAAAAATGGAGTTATATAAATGTACCTGTATTCGATAACACAACCATCATGAAGGCCGGGCATGGCAAATTTCATGGTGCTTTGATATTTGTAATCCCGTGTTGTATATATTTTTTTCTTATCAAGTTCAGCTACCTGGGTCACACCATTATCATATTTATAACTGGTTATGCCCTCAATGTTATTAACCTCATCGCTTACTGAGTTATCCTCATTATTCCGCAGGTGAATTTCAACCGTTCCGTTTGGAAAACCTTTATGATCGAATATTTTTATCTTAACATGGTATTCATAAACCAGCCTCACCTGGCTGCCACTTGTTTGCTCAATATTGGCTTTTCCAAATTCATTTAGCACTACCGCATTTGCCGAGGTATCTTTATCGTATCTTGTCAAATCCATTTCTTCCGGACTGGCTTTTCCATACTCGAAATTTTGGGACATCGCGCAGGTTGCCAGGAAAAGAAAAAGGGCTAAAAAGGTAATTTTTTTCATGTAGAAATAATAGTGTTTTTAATTATCGCGCCAGACGGTTATTTCACAAGGCTCACTGTATAATTATCAGCATCTACCACATCCTGGTAAAAATCAACAAAATCCTGGTAAGTATCGGGGCTGTAAGTTCCGTCAATAAGCTGGAATTTGCGTTTATATGTCAGCTGGTTGCCGCTTAGTGTCATAATCGCCGTAAAGTTACCAAATGGTTTGTTTATAGATACGTTTAATGGCTCCTTTTCCAAATGATATCCCGCAGGGACAGTATAAGTAATTTCATCCTCATCAGTGGATCCGCGGTTTATATATACATTGTTCAGCCGGTTACGCACCTGTGGTGGCGGCGCATCTTCCCTGTCGACAGAATTTAACATGAAATAATACTTACCATCTGTGAGCGATGCGTAATCACGTGCACGCAGTTTTATAGTTTCTGTTGTTGAAGGGTCGAAGCTTTTATCCTGTTGTATGTCAAACCCTTCAATACTCATATTATTAATGGGGTACGTTTTTTGCAGCCTTTTATATTGTTCCGTCCGGCCTTCGTTTAGCAGGTAATCATGGGCTTCATAATCGGCACCTTTTAAAATAGTTTTCATATCACCCGATAGGTCCCCGGCTTCATTTATGGTAAAACTGGCTTTGCGGGTTTGCAAATTGGCCCCGGCTGTGTACTTAGGCGTATGTAATAGCTTGCCACCTTCGGGCGTACAGGCCAACACATTGCGGTCATCGGTAAAAGCACCAAGGTAACCGAATGGGATCGTTTCGCTCGTACAATCGGCCCAGGTAGTATCATTTTTAAACGGAAGGCACAATATGATATGATTGCCGTTTAACCCGGGGAAATCAGCAGGCATGCCTACCTTATAATCCTCGCCTGCATTGACAATACAATAATACGAATCGATATTTACAGCCTTCAATAAAGCCTGTGTGTAATTTACCAATGCTTTGCAATCACCATAATTCTGTTTGTCAACATCCGATGCTAAAAAAGGTTGCCAACCGCCAATGCCTACTTGTACACTAATATAATGGGTTTTGCCCTGCATATATTCGTATATCTTTTTAGCTTTTAATTTGGGGTCGGGAAAGTCTTTTGTGAGTTCTTTTATATGTTCAATGGTCTCAGGCGGTAATTGTTGCCTGCTTGCCACCAGGTTATCATATTCCCATTTTCCCAACTGTTTCCAGGTATCAAATGAGCCGGTAATACCATAAAAGGAGAATTTTTCAGGGGCTATTTCTACGCTGGTTAAAAAATCCCTTGCATACGGGCTGTACGGTTCGTATTTCACAGCCTTTAGACCGGTGACCTGCCACGAGTAGGTTTTTTGTTTATCAAGCCCAACGCCGATATTTACTTTATTTGTTACGTTGTTTTCTTTATACCTGATGTTAAAATCCGGCTTGCAGCTAAAAATAAATGAACTGTGCTCAAC
>JABDCF010000222.1 GCA_013288235.1 Bacteroidota bacterium
TCGATATATCGGGAAAAACTGCAATTTGACGGTAAAAGTTATCGAACCGCCCGTATCAATGAAGTGGCAATGTTAATATATGTGATTAACAATGAGTTAGTGGGAAATAAAAACGGGAAAGAGCGATTGTCAAATCGTCTTTCCCGTCGTGTACTCAGAGCGGGAATCGAACCCGCACTCCGTTTACGGGAACAGGATTTTAAGTCCTGCGTGTCTACCAGTTCCACCATCTGAGCAGTTTTCACTACCAGGAGCCAAGACTAAAATTTGACTCCATTTTGATCGCAAAAATTAATTCGCAATCAAATCTAACAATAAATCCCTTCTTGTGGAAGGGATTTGAGCGAAAGACGAGATTCGAACTCGCGACCCCGACCTTGGCAAGGTCGTGCTCTACCAACTGAGCTACTTTCGCTTATTTAAGAACTCCGCTTTGTTAAAATTTCTTTTTCGCTTTGCGGAGTGCAAATATAGACAGAAATGGCTATTTCGCAAATGATAAATTTACTTTTTTTGTTTTTGTTGTTGGTGTGTGGTTGATCGGGTTGGATTAGGTTGATTAAGTTATTGTAAATAACAAACTTATGAAGCCTACTGAAAACTTACGAAGTTTTAAAAACTTCGTAAGTTTGGCCGGTAACATCAACCATTCACCAAATCTTTCATCACATCCGCTATCAAATCACCCTCAAATCCCCTGCCCAGGGCGAATTGCTGTAGTTTGTAACTGCGTTTATACGGATTTTTCTCAGTAACCAATGCCATTTTTTTGACCAAAACTTTTTGCAGCATTTTTATATAGTCATCATCGGCTATGCCTAGCAGCGCTTTTTTTATCAGTACATCAGGCACTTTTTTAAATTTAAGGCCCTGTTTAATCTTCACCTTCCCCCACCCTTTCTGCCTGAACTTGCCCAATGCATACGCTTTTGCAAAACGTTCTTCGTTTAAAAAGTTATTGCCGATGAGTTCGCTGATGATGTTTTCAACGGCTTTTGAATGCAAGCCCCATTCGTATAATTTATCCCGTACCTCCTGCTGCGAACGTTCCTGGTAGCTGCAATAGTGTTCGGCTTTTGTGCGGGCTGCGTTTTCGTCAATAATTTTATTTGTTTTTTGGTTGTCCATTAAAACCAAAATTCGTTAAAAATTCTTCTATTGGCAGAAATATAAGCAAATTCGTACCATGCCCAGCAATCAATACAACATCACCGAAATAAAACAGGCCATAAGCGCCGATGGGGACATAGTTAAAGAATATACGATCAGTAATTTACTAACCGACAGCCGTCGCATCAGCAATGCGCCCGAAGGATTGTTTTTTGCGTTGAGTGGCAGGCGCAACGGCCACGAGTTCATCGCCGAGGCCTACGCGGCCGGTGTACGTAATTTTGTGGTGAAGCAAGGAGCCGAAATAATATTGCCCGAGGCCAATTTTTTAATTGTAAAAGATGTGCTTGCTGCATTGCAAAAGCTGGCGGCTTATCACCGCAGCCGTTTTAATTTGGAAGTGATAGGCATTACCGGCAGCAACGGCAAAACCATTGTTAAAGAGTGGCTGTACCAGTTAATGTGCGCCGATAAAAACATCGTCCGCAACCCCAAAAGCTATAATTCGCAAATTGGTGTGCCGCTTTCGGTATGGCAGATCAATGAACAAAACAACCTGGGCATATTTGAAGCAGGCATATCCACCACTCATGAAATGAACAAGCTGGAGGCGATTATACAGCCTTCCGTTGGGGTATTGACCCACATTGGCCCGGCACATGATGAAGGCTTTGAAGACCGTACCCAAAAAGTAGTTGAAAAACTGGGCCTGTTTAAACACTGCCGGCTGCTCATCCATAATTATGAGCAGCTGCTTGATTACGCGGATGATATAAAAGCCAAAAACACCTTCACATGGAGCACCCAATTTAAGCAAGCCGACCTCTTTGTTTTTAGCGGGACGGTGATTACTAAAAACTTTTATTTACGTGCAAGGTATAAGGGAAGGGATATCGAATGCCTTATCCCCTTTTTCGACGAAGCTTCCGTCGAAAATGCTATAGTTTGCTGGGCTACCATGCTGGCCATGGGCTATAGTGCCGTTGAAGCCGACATACGGCTGGAGCATTTAAACCCGGTGAGCATGCGGCTGGAGCTTAAAACCGGCATTAACGATTGTTCGGTCATCGATGACTCGTACAATTCTGACATACAATCGCTGGAAATAGCGCTCAATTTTTTAAACCAGCAAAACCAGCACGATAAGAAAACACTGATATTGTCGGATATATTTCAGTCAGGATTGCAGCCGGATGTATTGTATAAGCAGGTGGCAGAAATGATCAGTGCAAAAAAGGTTGACAAATTTATTGGCGTTGGCGAAGCGTTAATGGCGCATAAAGATTATTTTAATATTCCTGAAAAGCATTTTTTTGCCGATACAGCTACTATGCTGCAAAATTTACGGTCCCTTAATTTTAAAGAAGAAACGATCCTGATAAAAGGTTCGCGCAGTTTTGAATTTGAAAGCATAAGCCGTGCCCTGGTACAAAAGGCGCATGAAACCGTGCTGGAGATAAACCTGAATGCATTATTAAGCAACCTTAACTTTTATCGCAGCAAACTAAAGCCGGGCGTAAAGGTGATGGCTATGGTAAAAGCATTTTCGTATGGCAGCGGCACT
>JABDCF010000223.1:0-2319 GCA_013288235.1 Bacteroidota bacterium
ATATTATTGACCGGAAGTAAATTGGCAAGCAATGATGATGTTCAATACGCTTTTGTTCGATACAACGCATATAGTAGACGTCTATTAAATTATGCGAGTGAATCTATTTTCGAAAAAGAAATATGCTTATTTAACTCCTAAGAGTTTACCGATTATAATTCCAATTTGATGCGCCAAATAAGGCGGTACAGCATTTCCAACCTGATGATATTGCTCTGTGCGCGGTCCGCAGAAAAAGTAATTGTCAGGAAAAGTCTGTATCCTCGCAGCCTCACGTACAGTTAAACTCCTGCATTGAGCAGGATCAGGATGTATATAATAATGACCATCTTTTGAAATATGGCTTGTTACCGTTTTGGCGGGTTCATTTAAAAGTTGTACCCTAAACCTATCACCAAATTTGTTTTCTCCTATACCTTTATCAATGTTCAAATGTTTGGGTAATAATTGTACAGGAAAGTCAGACAATTTGGGAGAGCGTCCTTCTATTTCAGCAAAACAGGAAACAAATAGATAACGGTACAAATCTTCTTTTATATGGCTTCTGGTTTCGTGGTTAGCAAATCCTTTAAGGTTTTCATCATTGTACCAATTTCCTAAATAATTTATATCCGCATTTCCATTTAAAAATAACCCACCCCTGTCAGCATCCGGCGCATTGAGATCAGTAATAACTTGTGTAATTCTTTCAAAAATGGGTTGCTTAATATTTGTCCACGCCCCCACTTCCAAGCCTTCCTGCAATAATGAAATCCATAGCTCTTTACTATCCTTTCCTTTTGAGATCCCGCTTCTTAACCTTGGTAAATCGTGGATGACACTGTTTATAGAAATCGGTATCAGCGCTTTTGTTAATGTTTGTGGTGTTATATTTAAATCATCCCTTATGCCTAAAAGAATGACCCGGTGCCTGGTCTGAGGTATCCCGTACTCTTCCGATTTAATTATAAAATCTCTGGGTTCAAAAATATCTTCACCAAGCAGGTCTTGTTCATGTGGTTTTACTAAAGAATATATTTTATAGCCCGGGGGCTTATATGGCAATTCTTCCTTACCCTGAAGTTTTATATATGCTTCAAATGGATTTTTTAAATCCAGTATAATCTGGTTGAACACCGATTTAGTATTGACTTTAGCTGAAAGCAGCCCCTTAACATTTTCCATAATGAAGACCGGTGGACTATGCACAGCCAGTATGCGGTAATACTCTCTGTATAAATATACACGCGGATCATTTTCATCCAGGCTTTCCACTTGTTGCCGTCTTGACCTGCCAACAAGAGAGTATGCCTGGCAGGGGGGCCCGCCAATAAGAACAAATTTTTTCTCTCCTTTTAAGCCTTCTTTTATCCGTTTGTCGATCATTCTGTGCTTTGCACTATCACCAACTTCTATTTTCCACGCTTCATGTTTAGCTGCTGCTGCCTGATCAGGGTAAAGTTTATATAAATCTTCAACATCTTTTAATTCGCCTCTAACAAATGAATAATATTCATCTGGTACATTATGATATTCGAATTGTCTTACAAAACTTCTGAGCGTTAATGTTTGATGGGCAAACTCATCTTTTTCAATAGATAAAGCTATTTTGAATACTCTTTTGTTGTCATCATCCAACACGGATGTGAAGCCTTCGCCTAATCCACCTGGCCCGGCAAACAGGTCAATGATTGGGATAGGCTTAAACATTTTCAGAAAAAACGGGAGAGTCGAAAAAATCCCTCACATTGGTTTGCAGGGCTACAATTATTTTTTCAAGATTAATAACGGAAACGTTCCGTTTGCCGTTTTCAACCTCGTTAATATAAGTGTTATCTATCTCGGCCTTAAAGGCTAAAGCCTGTTGCGTGAGTTTTAAATCAGTGCGGTATTGTTTAATCCGCTGACCAATTTTCTTGCGAATATCCATAGCGCAAGCTATTGCCTATTCGACTATAAGTCAATCGGATATAAGTGAACTTTCAAGAATTATTCTTGATATAAGCAAGAAACCAAATTGGCCAAAGTTGCTTCGAGCGAAGCTTTTTTTAACTCACACTCCCATATTTTGATGACTTTCCAGCCTGCCAATTTTAAGAGATTTTCGGCGTTACTATCATTGCCAATATTAGTCCCAATTTTATTCAACCACCATTCCGTCCTCGTCTTCGGCACAACATAATACTTACACCCCTCATGCCCATGCCAAAAGCAGCCATGTATAAAAATTACGGTTTTGTATTTGGAGAGCACAATATCCGGCTTCCCCGGCAAATCCTTTACATGCAGCCGGTACCTAAACCCGTTTTTATGCAGAAACTTTCGCACCAGCATTTCGGG
>JABDCF010000223.1:2400-2647 GCA_013288235.1 Bacteroidota bacterium
CAAATACTCTACCCACCTCATTTACCTTACCAAGGCAAATAATGCCAAACAGATAGAGGAAAAGATCATGTACTCTATCATGAGCCGAAAACCCAAGCGGGCCGATACGTACTGGTTTATCCATATCGAGACCACCAACGAGCCGTATACCATGGAATACAGCGTTGACCAGGTGGAACCCGGCAAAGTGATAAGGGTTGAATTCAGGCTTGGGTTCAGGATACAGCCACGGGTAAATGTGCTGTAC
>JABDCF010000224.1 GCA_013288235.1 Bacteroidota bacterium
GGCAGCAAGCGGCGACAAAACCGTTGACGTTGACTCCAATTC
Source organism: Bacteroidota bacterium (assembly GCA_013288235.1). Taxonomy (GTDB): domain Bacteria; phylum Bacteroidota; class Bacteroidia; order Sphingobacteriales; family Sphingobacteriaceae; genus Mucilaginibacter. The sequence goes on from JABDCF010000224.1 coordinate 43, forward strand.
GGTATTACAAATTGCGTTTAATTACCCCGTAACCGAACGTACGCCCAACAATCCTTTATCCGCACTGAGTTTTTTAGGTATTGATGGCGATAAATCTATCGGCCTTAACGATATACTTGCAAACATTAAAAAAGCAAAAACCGACCCGAACATAAAAGGTATATTTCTGGAAGAAAGCTTAGTTACACCCGGTGAAGCAACATCCGAGGAAATACGTAATGCGCTTATCGACTTTAAGAAATCAGGGAAATTTATCATCGCCTATTCCGAAGTTTATACACAGGGATTTTATTACCTGGCATCGGTGGCCGACAAGGTTTATTTGAACCCAAAAGGTATTTTCGAATTTCATGGTTTTAGCCAACAGGCATTTGTTTCTGGCTCAGGCCATTCAGCATATCGAAAATGATATAGCCCCGGTAGTAAAAACATCGTCGGTATTCGAAACACAATCGTGGGGTAAAACGGATGCACCGGACTACCTGAACCAGGTAATAATGCTGCAAACCGATCTTTCAGCGCAGGTTATTCTTCAAAAAATATTAGGTATTGAAAATATTTTAGGCAGGCGGCGCGACGAAAAATGGGGTTCGCGCACCATCGATATTGATATTTTATTTTATGACGACGTCATTATTAACGAGCCTGGCTTGCATGTCCCTCATCCTGAATTGCATAACCGCAGGTTCACCTTAGACCCGCTTGTTGAAATAGCACCGGGCCTGGTACACCCTGTTTTTGATAAAAATATTTTACAGCTTAAAAGTGAACTTAAAGATAACTTGATCGTAAAAAAGTTATAAATTTGAAATTTATAAACCTCCATATGTCGCACATAGCCCCAGGCCAGGACCTTGACCTTTCTTTTTTATATGATATTGCCGATGGCAGTAACGAATTTATCGTTGAATCAATCGACATGTTCATGCAACAAACGCCGGAATTGTTACAGGCAATTACTGCGGCCATAGCTGATAAAAATTGGCTGGTTGCATCGCAGGCTGCACATAAGTTAAAACCCAACCTGGGCTTTTTCGGTATGCCCGTAAGCCAGGCAACTATACAGGAGGTTGAAATAGCCGCTAAAGCCGATACACCCAACGCGGAATTTATCCAATCGAAATTTAATGAAGTAAAGGCATTGCTTTATGACAACTTGATTTCGCTCACAAAAATAAAAGGGGATTTGGAAGCGGGGATTAACTAATAAGTTTACAGCAAGAATAGTATTTTTAATTAAAAATACAACGTAAATAATTATTTTACAGCAATTGTTAATATTTTTATTAAATTTACTGCATTAATAATCATTTTACAGCAAACACCACATGGCCACTCAGCCGGTAGGAAACCTTTGGCTTCAGCAATATTTTAATTTAGATAAATATAAATTAACCCATAGATCTTTTATAGGCCAAAGGGAAAGCGTTGAATTGTCATTAAGCGGTGATATTGAACATACTTACGGCCCCAAATATGCACCGCAAATAAATTCTCCGCTGAAACATTTGGAATTTGCCCTTAAATATGATGACTTAAGCCTCGATTTTTTAAATGCTGTATTTGTCCTGATAACAATTGAAGAAATTACTGCATACATAGCTGCTACCCCAACAGGAAAATACGCAAGGAAGATTGGGTACCTGTATGAGTGGTTAACTAAAAAGGAAATTGTATTACCTGTACCAGTTTCAGGTAACTACGCAGACCTTTTAGATCATAGCTACATTACAGGTAAAATTAATAAAAACATCAAGTGGCGTATAAATGATAATCTTTTAGGTACATATGAGTTTTGCCCCATTGTAAGAAAAACAAACGAAATGGAACATGTGCTTATGAATGATTTAAAAGCACAAATAGAAAAGCTAAAACAACATTACCCGCCGGATATTTTTTATCGTGCAACGCAATACCTTTATAGAAAGGAAACAAGGTCATCTTATGAAATAGAAAGTGAAAATCCGCCACCAGATCGCGTGAACCGTTTTATTGCGTTACTTAACAAAGCGGGTACGCAAACCGGTGCTACACTGCTTGATGAAAAAAACCTCACCGACCTGCAAAATGCTATTGTTGATAAACGGTTTGCCGCAGCCCGGTTCAGGGATTTTCAAAACTACATAGGTCAGGCCTCTTTGCAATATGGGGAGATATTTCATTACATATGCCCCCCCGCCACGATATGTACATTCATTAATGCAAGGTTTAAGAGATACGGAGGAGAAATCAACAGGAAGTAATGCTATAATAAGGGCGGCTATAATTGCTTTTGGTTTTGTTTTTATCCACCCTTTTGAAGATGGTAATGGCCGTATTCACCGTTTTCTTATCCATGATATATTAACGAGGGATGGTATTGTTCAGCCAGGGCTGATAATACCTGTTTCTGCACATATGATTAACCATTTGAATGATTACGACCAGGCGCTCGAAAATTTCTCCAAACCATTAATGCAGCGCATCATTTATTCAAGTTCAGCTAAAGGGGAAATAAGAGTCACAAACGCAGCTGATGTTGAAAGCTAT